>CBDUPD010000139.1:0-6424 GCA_965368985.1 uncultured Spongiibacteraceae bacterium
AAAAAAGTAAAATTCAAGTCGATACCCACACGAGTCACTTACACGATAAACAATGAAGACGGAACTTCTCATGAAATAACCACCTTGAGAGGCCACGGTATGTGCCACCTTGAAATGCGAATATTCAAAGAGAAAATTAACGGTGACAACCTGAAGCCACTTCTGATTCTCCACGGTGGTGCTTGGCGATCAAGAGCAGACTTTCTTGGTCTTGAGTCACAAGTTTCTCATTATACGTCCAGGGGCTTTGTTGTATTTGCGCCCTTCTATCGACTTGTAAACAGCAAAGACGCCAACATTGAGTGCAATGGAGCCACCTGGCAAGAAGTCACAGCAGATGTAGAAGATGCATTTAAATGGGTACAACAAAATGCTCAGGATTATGGTGCTACCAATAACAAGCCTCGCGTAATGGGACACTCTGCTGGCGGCCACCTGACTGCATGGTTATTAAGTAACTTTCCTCAAGAAATAGAAAAAGCCTTTGTAAATTATGGCGCAACTGATGCCAGGCACTATATCAAACAGGCTCAGGCTTCAGACAAAACATTGATTGGCGAACGATTTTTTAGTGATTACCTGCAACAGGAAAATCTCGACACTATATCGCTTGATCATCCTGATGTACTGGCAAACTCATTTGTCTATAACATTGCCGCCAACCCACAAAACTACCCACCCACATACATCCTGCATGGCATGAAAGATGAACTGGTACCGCCAGATCAATCAATAAGACTCTGTAACGCTTTAAGTGGCGATATCGATAATGGCCCGGCACCAGAAGATGGTGGCGACTTCAAAACCACGTACAGAAAAATTTACCAGTGCAATAATGATAGCCGTCTATACCTGCTGAGCGATGCTGACCACGGCCTGGATATCTGCCTGCAAAAGAAATACGCATGCTCAAGTGGTAAAGACCCCAAGGCACAAAAAGCCGCCCGACAATCAATCTCTGAAGCTGCCGACTGGCTTGCGTTATGAAAACAAAAGGACTTAATTTCATGAAACTTTCCCATATCGCAATAATAACACCCCTACTACTGCTATCAGGCTGCAGCTTATTGATTGAGCAAGTATATTATGAACACCAGGCCCCTGTATTTGAACAGCCAACAGGCCCTATAGCTCGCATCGACAACAAATATCGGCAGGCAGATGTTGGTGAAACAGTCAATTTTGATGCTCAAAATAGTTATGACATTGATGGAAATAACATCACCTATCAATGGCAACTTATCGAAAAGCCGGATAACAGTAATACCAGCCTAAACCAAACTACTGGTGTTAGTTCACGGCTTACTATAGATGTACCGGGAACATACCGCACACAACTCATAGTCAATAATGGCATCAGCGACAGCCCCCCTTTTATTGCTACCGTTAGCACAGAAGCTGACAAACTGCCCAGCGTAAATATTATTGTTATAGGTGACGCCGGCACTGGCAGCGATAGACAACATGCTGTTGGCAATGCCATCAACCAGCTATGCCAACAAAAAACCTGCAATTTTGCCCTGGGCCTTGGTGATAACATTTATAGTAATGGTGTCGAATCGGTCGATGATAATGAGTTTAAAAAGAAATTTGAACAACCGTATAAAAGCGTTAATCTGCCTTTCTATATGGTGCTAGGCAATCATGACAACTCGGGCTTATTTAATGGCGATGGCACCTACAACCAGCGAGGTGAATTGCAAATTGCCTATAGCCGTGAGTCCACCAAAAAACTCGATTCTGCAGAAGGCCGTGAACGCCGCGACACCCAGCTGAATAAATGGCAGATGCCCAGTCGCTATTATGAAATTCCGGCACCGGTGGCAGACCTGAACAATCAGCCACTGGTTACGCTATTGGCTATAGACTCAACCTTACTTACCAATGTTGCAACCAACCCTGACAAATCAGATAAAAGAGTATTAAAACTGGTAAATGCCAGCGACGACCAGGCAGAATGGATAAGCGCCACCCTTCACAACAGCACTGCTCAATGGCAGCTTGCTTTTGCACACCATCCTTTCCTATCAAATGGCCCACACGGAAACGCTGGCAACTATGATAATGGTTCAATCGTGAATGGAAATTTTTTCGGAAGAATGCTAACAGGTGAATATTACAGAAAGTTTGTCGAAAAAAACCTGTGTGGAAAAGTCAGTTTATTCATGAATGGTCACGACCACAGTATGCAGTTACTCAACCCCATTGAACGATGCAAAAATACCCGGTTTATGGTCTCAGGGGCCGGAGCAAAAACATCGAAAATCATGCCATATTCATCTAACGCAACCACATGGCAAGCAGCTGAAGATCCCGGATTTTTCTATTTGTCTATCAAGAATAATACAATGAAAATAGAAGCGTATACCGTAAATGATGAAGGTGTTCTAACGCTGGAACATGAAGAGACTGTGGTGCAATAGCTCACACACCCCGGCAAACTGAAGAGGGCATGTAATCTCCCACGCCCTCACCTACGTTAATTCAAACCAGTTCGCTAATACAAGCCACTAAGCTAGTACAAGTCACTACGTTCGGATATCAACGTATCGAAAATATCGGGGTAATCTTTCCAGTAATATTGAAAATCCGGACTCTGCCAGTCTTTATAAATTGATTCCCACGATAGCGAGTCAATTCTCCACCCATGGTGAGGCTCAAGATTGGTCACGAACACTGGTGCGCCATAATTACAGAATCGGGTGTCCACACTCATACGAGAGGCTTTATCTGAAGTATTAGGCTCTGATTTGTGAACACAGCATGAATGAAAAATAATCACATCACCCTTGCCATAATCAGATACATGCCAGGTTGTTTCATGTGGAAATATCTCACACTGCACACCACCAACACCCATAGCCTCCACTACCTGACGAACACCCTGCTTATGCGAATAGGGCAATACTTTTAAACGCCCCATCTCTTCAGTCATATCATGCAGAGCCACCCAGATTCCTGCCATAGTAGGCCCAGCCTGATGCGAATGCGCATCCTGATGAGGCGGTGTCTCATAACCCAGTTTTTTGGGTGTGGCTATTCGTGCCATTTTCATGGGATATACAAACACCTCATCATTCACAACCGTCTGCATTAAATGATGAACATCCGGCTCATGAAAAAAACGGTGAAAAGGCTCCAGCGATTGCATTTTGGGATAAACCTCATCCCAGACCGGATCGGTCTCAAAAAATGGATCACCGACAAGCACCGGATGTAAATTCTCTTCATCAAAACCTATATGAGGCTCCAGGACTTCCAGAAACTCTTGTAATAAACCATCACACTTTTCTTCATCAATATAATTTTTGAAATACAGATAACCGTATTCCTGAAAGCGTTCACGCAGGGCTTCGGCAGTCTCCTCAACTCGGGAGACAACAAGATTTTCCGTCATTTATTATTCTCTTATTCGGTGTAAATCTGGGCTTTATCAGCAGATTAACTAAATTCTGGCAATTATTACACAAATAATTGAAAGACTAATAATTAAGGATTTGTAGTAGAAAGCGTAAATAAAACAGATAAATTAAAAAGATAACCTTAAGGTTTCAGGGGTGTAACTGAACAATACCACTCTCTCCTGAAAAATCACCAACCATCCAGATTTGTTCAAAGGGGTGATTATCAGGAACATCAATACAATGCTGTAACGCCTTTATCTCTTCAGTGTTCCATGCCGGATGGGCATTACGAATAACCAACCAGACGCGACGAGTTTTATAATGCTTGAGTGCCTTGTTAGCTAGAATACGATTAAGCGCATCAAGTAAGCGAGAATGTGGGTCAGCCACTGCATCTTGCTCACGTAGCTCCTGCCGGGTTTTTTCACTGAGCTCTCTTCCCAGAATTTGCATAGCCTCCAGCTCACTACCATAGAGATGGGCAACTTCAATATCCAGGCGGCCACCTTCAAACTCACAAGTGACATCGGGTTTTTTCGGCCTATTATGCCAAATATGTCTAATATGCTGCCCGGTATCATGCTCATACCATCGCATAAAAAGCCTGGCGGCCTCATGCTCCAGTTGAATTTTTTCATGTTCACTTGATTGCATATCTGACATAGATCTATATGGGTTATTGATTATTTACCAAAGACAAACCTTTATCCATATTCTATCAACAGCATACTTGCTATTAAACCCTGCTATATAGACAATAGCATTTTCCCAAAGTGATTTCCGTGCATTGTTCATGAAAAATATACTCGCTTATTGTGCTGTTATTGCCATAGCTTTTGGGGCTGGCTGGATCTCAAATGAACAATATCAACAATATATCAGCCAACACTCTCTCAACGAACCAGTGCTCGAGGCCGAAACCAGCTCGGTCAAATCAGAAAATACAGCAGCCTCAGTCCCTATGGAAAAGGCACCCCAAAAAATTGATTCCGCTAACCACTTTAATCAAATGCTTGCAGCAAAAAATTATGCTGAAGCTATTAACCTTTATAACAATATACACAACACCAATGAAAAATCTGCCAGCAAACTTCATAAAGAGCTGGTTAACCACCTTCAAACATTAATCAATAATAAACACTACCGCGATGCAGAAGAACTAAGTCGTTTATATCTCGACAGTTTCCAAAGCGACATATCAATATGGAGCCTGTTATCCGATGCACAAATAGCACAAGGATATTATGTTGAATCATTACTCAATTTCTACCAGGCACGTAATAGCGCAATGTCCCAGGAAGAATTTGATCAAATAACCACAGCAGGACGAACTGTCGTCAAAAAAATTGATGATACCTTAAATCAAAAAGGGGAAACTTTCCAACTGATTGCCCTGTATAACGAATTTATTTCAATGGATGGAAATTCTGCTGATTTCACCTATCGGCTGGCCGAATTACATCAAAAGGTTAATCAAACCGATAGAGCAATTTCTTTATTAGAATCCATAGAAACTCATCCTGATTTTGGTGAGCAGGCGATTAATTTAATCGCTGAGCTCACTCAAGAAACAATACCTGGCGCAGCAATCCCTATTATCCGTTCTGGCGAGCACTATATTGTGCAAGCCTATATTAACGACACCCAGGCCATCAATCTTATGATTGATACAGGCGCATCCATCTCTGCCTTAAGCCAATCTTATTATAACGATATAAATCATCTAACCGGTTTTACTTTTATTCGATCCCTGCAAATAAATACTGCATCAGGAGAAATAAAAGCTGACATGCATCAAGTAGAAACATTTAGTATTGAAGATTATGTTTTATCCGATATTAAATTTGTTGTGCTACCCTTCGAAAGCAAAAAAGATATCCATGGCTTACTTGGCATGAATGTTCTCTCACAGTTTGATTTTACTATTGACCAACAGAAATCATTACTGTTTCTGAAACCCAGAAAAGAAAAAACAAAATAAGCCGACAATTCACTCCATACATCCAGCCTTCCAATACTGTTTACATTGGTTTACAAACACACTAATAAAACTGACCTATAATTTTTCATAAATCGAAACCACTGGCATTACTTTAATTGAACAGGTGAAACGGTATGGAAACTCATAGAGACATTTTTGCAGACAGAAGAAAAAACACAGGGGCGAATACATCTAAAGGTGAAAATTCCGAAATTACGACATTCGTTAAAGATCGCAGAAATCCTCATAACACCTTTAATAAACAAACGTGGTATTTAAGCGTGAATTATACAAAGCATGGACTGATTTATTGAGTAAAAAAAATCCTGATTTGATTGCCTTCATTAAAACTTAACTTAATGTTTTAACCTGTTATTTCTAAAGATATATTCCGAAAAGAATCATACTAGCGAATAATAACATCTATTGTATCAAGATTATTATTGTTAAGCTCGATACCCAGTTGTGTTGCCAATTGTAGATTTAATGTTTTCCTCACAGAAATTGGCGCATCTATTTTCATCCCTGCTATATCCCAGTCATTTTCTTCAATTTCAAAAATCAGGGTAGCCGCCTGTTCACCCAAAGCCGAAAGGTCAGGAATTACAGAAAATGTACCCAAATTGATTTTCCTGGACGCTAATGCTTCTATACCCACAACCACTGGTAATGACTCACTCTGCACAAAAGGCAGCCAGACATTTCGAAGCAGGTCTGCAGATAATAAGCCACTGTCATTTACAATCCATAAAGCATCAACTCCCTGAGACTTTAACCTGGACAGCCTGTTTTTGATAATCCTCTTCATGTTGGAATCTTCATTGGGAACAGAATATGAAACCAACTCTATATTTGCAGACTTACAATATTCCTGATTCCTTTGAACCAAATCTGTCATGCCCTCTCTGTGTATAACCCCAACCCGTTCGATCTTGTTACTGGATATGCCTCTCCAGTTAACAAGCATCGTAGCAGCAGGTACTTCATACCTTATCCCAACAGAATTTTTGATTCTTGTCGCATGATAATCAATGTTTAG
>CBDUPD010000140.1:0-6372 GCA_965368985.1 uncultured Spongiibacteraceae bacterium
GTCAATAGTGATAAAGCTCGTATAGACTGAAGATAATAAAGAATATTTCAGATATTGATTAGGAGATAGGTGCCATGCTTATACTTACGCGCCGTGTTCAAGAAGCTTTAATGATAGGTGATAATGTCACTGTGACCGTGCTGAGCGTGAAAGGTAATCAGGTACGTTTGGGCATTGATGCACCAAGAGATGTTGAAGTTCACCGTGAAGAGATCTACCACAGGGTAAAATCAGGTGTTCCTCAAGATCAACCCCAGGACAAGCCTCAAGGTCAACCCCCTGAAGATGATGATCGCGGAAATCGTTAATACAGATAACAGATATTCAAAAAGCTCTTTAGAAATAAAGAGCTTTTTTTTCGCCTCAAGTTTTTACCGTAAATATACTCACCTGCTGCTTCTTGGTAGAATTCGTTTTTGATGTGACCAGTTACAAATAATGAAGCCTGAAAAACCTTCCAAACCAGATATTTCCCAAACCCTGCAAAAAGACCGATTTAAACTGAATCGGGAATGGCAGAAGCTGCAGGCTGTCCGCAAAAACGATCAGATTGAAGAAGAATCCCGACAATACCAGCAGCAGAAACAAGCCTTTGATAAACGTATCAATGAGTCGAAAGCCTTATTTGATATGCGTCATGAAAAGCAGCTGGATATCAACTACCCGGAGCAGCTACCTGTTAGTGAAAGGCGACAGGAAATAGCTGATGTGATCGATAAGCACCAGGTAGTCATTGTAGCTGGTGAAACAGGTTCCGGTAAAACAACGCAGCTGCCTAAAATATGTCTTGAACTCGGTCGTGGTCGATCAGCCATGATTGGGCATACCCAGCCAAGGCGCGTAGCAGCCAGTTCAGTGGCTAATCGTATTGCTGATGAATTGCATGTCGAACTGGGTCAAGAGGTGGGATATCAGGTACGTTTTACTGATTCCAGTAATGAACATACCTTATTAAAGTTAATGACTGATGGTGTGTTACTGGCAGAGATTCCTCATGATCGTTTTCTTGAAAAATATGACACCATCATTATTGATGAGGCGCATGAGCGCAGTCTGAATATCGATTTTTTACTGGGATACATCAAACAACTATTACCGAGGCGTCGAGACCTGAAAGTGATTATTACATCAGCCACCATTGATGTAGAACGTTTTTCAAAACACTTTAATGATGCACCGATTATTAAAGTGAGTGGTCGTAGCTATCCGGTTGAAATGCGCTATCGTGCGGTAGAAGAGCTTGGCGAAGAGAAGGGTGATGATTTAAATTTATCGGAAGCTATTCTGCATACACTAAAAGAAATTGATGATCTTGAGCGCCAATCACCTGATAAAAACCTGCTGGGTGATGTGTTGGTGTTTTTACCGGGTGAATATGATATTCGTCAAACATCCTTGCTGTTGCGAAGAGAACAGTTACCTTCTACAGAAGTCTTGCCTCTATATGCGAGACTGAGTGCGGCAGAACATCGCAAGATATTTCAGCTAGAAACAAAAAAAGCCGGACGGCGTGTAGTGTTGGCAACCAATGTGGCTGAAACTTCACTAACCGTACCCGGTATTCGGTATGTGATTGATTGCGGTCTGGCCAGAATGTCACGTTACAGTCACCGGTCAAAAATACAGCGCCTGCCTATTGAGAAAATATCCCAGGCCAGTGCCAATCAAAGAGCGGGTCGCTGTGGCCGATTATCGGCAGGTGTTTGTTACCGTTTATACAGTGAGGAAGATTTCAAACTGCGGGAAGAGTTTACCCAGCCGGAAATTCAACGAACTAATTTGTCAGCAGTTATTTTGCAAATGCAGATGATGAGGCTCGGAGATATCGATGATTTCCCTTTTCTTGAACCCCCTGATTCCCGGCTGATAAACGATGGATTTAAGCAGTTAATGGAGCTTGCTGCACTTAATGAAAAACGTCAGATTACCCCGTTGGGAAAACAACTGGGTATGTTGCCGATTGATCCCCGCTTTGCACGTATCGTTGTACAGGCGCATCAAGAACGTTGCTTGAAAGAAGTGTTAATTATTATTTCAGCATTAAGTATACAAGACCCCCGGGAGAACCCGGCCGATAAGCGCGAGGCAGCTCGTGAGAAGCATAGCCGTTTCAAAGATGACAGTTCGGATTTTATGAGTTTATATAACTTGTGGGTTTATGTAGAAGAACAGCGACAAGAGTTGAGTAATAACCAATTTAAAAAACAGTGTCAAAAAGAGTTTCTGTCATCACAACGTTTAAGAGAGTGGAGAGAGACTCATAGACAACTACACCGTATTTGCCAGCGTTTAAAACTGACAGAAAATAAACAAGATGCTGATTATAACAGTATTCATCGATCGCTGTTATCAGGGCTGTTATTGAATATAGGGTTTCAGAGTGAACCCAAAATGTTTGATGGAACACGTAACAGGCAGTTTAGAATATTCCCGGCTTCATGGTTATTTAAAAAGCCACCCAAGTGGATTATGGCTGGTGAATTAATAGAAACCAAACAACTCTACGCACACCATGTGGCAAAAATTGATCCGGTTTGGTTACGTGATGTAGCCAAGCACTTGCTCAAATACAGTTATACCGAGCCTCACTGGAGTGCCAAACAGGGGCAGGTGATGGCTTATGAGCGATCAAGCCTCTATGGTCTGGTTGTTAGTGATAAGCGGCAAGTCAGTTATGGAAAAATTGATCCCGGGGTTTCCCGAGAAGTGTTTATACGTGTAGCGCTGGTTGAAGAACAGATGCGCAGTAATGCACCGTTTTTCAAACACAATGCGCAATTAAAAAAGCAGTTGCTGGATATCGAAGAAAAATCCCGGCGACGTGACCTTATTGTTAATGATGAGGCCGTCTTTGAATTTTATGATCAGCTAATTCCCGATTATATTGTTAATCTTGCAGGATTTGAAAAGTGGCGTAAAAAAGCCGAGAAAGAAACGCCCAAACTGTTGTTTGCCAATAAGTCTATTTTTCAGGCAGCTGAACTGGGAGACTACTCCCGGGAACAATTTCCCAATCGTATTGATTGGGGTGGTGTGGATTATGCCCTGAAATACCGATTCGAACCGGGACACGCTGAAGATGGTATCTCATTACGACTTCCCGTAGCTGCATTGAATAGAGTGCCCAGATTTCTTTTTGACTGGTTGGTGCCGGGTTTGTTAATGGAAAAATGCGGTGCACTGATCAAGTCTTTACCTAAACAATATCGGCGACCACTGGTTCCTGTTCCTGAAACAGTTAAATTGTTAGTTCCTCAATTAAAAATGGCAGATCAGTCATTGGAGTTGGCCCTGGCAGAAATCATTGCCAAAGAGTTTGGTGTAAAAATACCTGCTGATGCCTGGCAAGCTGAAAAGCTGGATGATTATTATAAGATGAACTTTCAGTTGTTTGATGAACACGGAACCATCATCGAGCAATCTCGTGATCTTTCGCAGCTGATTAAAAAACACGGGCACAAGGTACAGCAGGTATTGGATAAAAGAGTATCCCGATCGACTGAAAAACAGGTTTATACCCATTGGACGTTTGGTGATATCAAGCAGCAAGACAGTTTTAAACAATCCGGTAGCCTGGTGCAATCTTATCCGGCTGTACTTGATGAAGGTGATAAGGTTTCTATTACGCTTACCGATTATGCGCATGTACAAACTTTAGTGCATAGAAAGGGTTTGATACGCCTGGCAATGTTGGCACTTCCTCAACAGGTAAAATATTTACGTAAAGAGCTGTTAAGGGGAAATGACTTGCAGCTTAAACTCAGCGCTGAATATGATAAAGATGAGCTGTTGAATGATGTGATCGCCGCAACATTCAATCATACTTTTTTTGCTGATGAATTACCCTTCACTCAAAAATCATTTGAGCAATTAATAGAAAGCAATCGTTCAAATATGACAGCTAAAGCGCAAGAGTTAGAAAAATTACTGCGCAGTATTATTAATGATGATTATGATATTCGTCAGCATCTTGCTCAGTTAAATGAAAAAAATATGGGGGATGTAAAGGCGGATATTGAGGCGCAACGATCAGCTTTGGTATACCCCGGCTTTCTTTATCAAACCCCCGCTAATCATTTATATGAGTTACCTCGATACTTTCGTGCACTCTCTATTCGCCTGGAGCGACTGCAAGGTCAACTAGCTAAAGATAAAAAGCATACGGCTGAGTTGGCAGAACTATTGGCGTGTATAGATGAGTTGATAGAGGAGTCGCCAGAGGCTGCTGACTTGCCCTCATTGATAGAATATCGTTGGATGATAGAGGAATACAGGGTTTCCTTGTTCTCTCAACAACTAAAAACCAAAAGGCCTATTTCAAAAAAACGGCTTGAAAAACAGTGGCAAAATGTACTGGAAGAAAGGCGCAGTAATATTTTGTAGAAAAATTCAGTCTACAGGTTATGATCACCAATCAGCTATTGGGAATAGTAAAGCATGACAACAGAAACCCCAGAAACCAAACAGGAAATAATGGCTCGGTTAAATTCCGAGACATCTAAAATGGCCTGGTCAGAAATGCAAACATTCTTCGCTAGTGGTAATGTGGTGTTTGTTGATGCTTCACTGGATCTTATTGATATTGCTTCTGAATTTTCACTGGATAATAAACCGGCTTTTGAAGTATGGATAAAAGAGAGTAAAGTTGGGGCAGTGACTGATGAGCAGGCAAAAGAATGGCTGGAGAACGATGTTACAGTATGGGCTGTTGTGGTTGCTCCATGGGTGCTGGTTCAACCCGTTAAGTCTGATGGCTAGAACACTTTAATAAAACCGAAAAAATAATACTTAATTTTTAAAACAACAGATAACAACGATATGACAATCAAGAAATTTAATCAGGATCTCATTAACTTTATTCAGAAGTCTCCAACACCGTTTCATGCAGTGAAAGAGATGAAACAACGGTTTATCAGTGCCGGTTTTGAGTTACTTAATGAAAGTGATAGTTGGGATTTAAAAAAGGGCAAGCGTTATCTGTTAACGCGTAATGACTCCAGTATTGTTGCTTTTGTCTATGGTAGTGATTCGCTTGTTGAAAGTGGATTTCGCATGGTGGGTGCCCATACCGATAGTCCTTGTCTGCGCGTAAAACCTAATGCTGATATCTATATGCAAGGCTATTGGCAAGTGGGTGTTGAAGTTTATGGAGGTGTTTTACTGAATCCGTGGTTTGATCGGGAATTAAGTTTGGCGGGTAAGGTTTCTGTGCAAGATCAACAGGGTGTATTACACCATGTGTTGGTAAATTTTACAGACGCCATTGGCATGGTGCCGAGCCTGGCAATTCACCTTGACCGTGAGGCGAATAAAGAACGTTCTATTAACGCCCAGACTGATTTGCCAGTGTTGTTAAGTTTGGCCACTGAAGATGATAGGCCTTGTTTCAAATCACTGGTTCTCAATCAGGTGAATAAAGAGCATACAACTTTAAATGCTACCAAAGTGCTGGACTATGAATTGAGTTTCTATGATGTGCAGCCTGGCAGTACTTATGGCGTAAATCAGGATTTTATTGCAGCCAGCCGTCTTGATAATCTATTAAGTTGTTATGTAGGTATGCAGGCACTTATTGAAGCTGATGGCACTCAAACCTCTCTGTTAGTTTGTAATGATCATGAAGAAGTAGGTAGCGCTTCTGCAGCAGGTGCTCATGGGCCTATGCTACAAAATTGTCTGCAGCGGCTGCTTCCTGAGACGGAAGATCTGGCCAGGGCAATCAGCCAATCCATGATGCTTTCGGTGGATAATGCTCATGGTATACATCCTAATTTTGTTGACAAACATGATGAAAACCATGGTCCTATAATCAATTCAGGGCCAGTTATCAAGGTAAATGCCAACCAGCGTTATGCTTCAAATAGTGAAACTCAATCAATGTTCCGTTCACTGTGTGAAGCCAATGGTATTCCGGTACAGGCTTTTGTTGTTCGAAGTGATATGGGTTGTGGGAGCACAATAGGCCCTATTACGGCTGCCGGACTGGGTGTTAAGACCCTGGATATTGGTGTGCCGACATTTGCCATGCATTCAATAAGAGAAACTGCAGGTAGTAAAGATGCCTATCAATTATATGCAGCGTTAAAACTTTATAATAGTAAGGTTAATAGTTAATATTATAAGTACATTATCTGGGCGGTGTAGTTATGATTAAAATCCGCGCATTTATACATCATAGATACTTTTAAAGGGTGGTTATTATGGCTAACAATTTCAACAAACTATCAGCCAGAATTTTATTTATCGTAATATTCTCGCTGGTTTCAACCTTGAGTTTTGCTCGAGATGATATTACTGATTATTCAATTAAAGATGCATTTGCTCTTGAGCAAGCCAAATCTGCGCTTACAGGTAATGTGAAGTTTTATTTTG
>CBDUPD010000141.1:0-6367 GCA_965368985.1 uncultured Spongiibacteraceae bacterium
GGTTATCTTTGGCGTGTAGGCATATTGAATACTCTGTATGATTTTCTGCTTAAAGGTTATGTGGCGCGAGCACAGCTGTTCCATGATTTACAAAGTGGTGGTTATGTTGCCATGCGTCTGGTTAATGAAACTGCACCTTCAGATTTTACTGCCGAACCTCGAGGTGAAACATTCTTTACTCCTGCCAACTTGCGTAAAATGGGTAAATAATACATCCCTGGTTATCGAGGGGTATGGGTATCACCTATACCCCTTTTTTTATCTCCTGCATTTTATCTATTTGATATTTATCAAACTTCTGTATGAAGTTGGGTATTTATGTTTGAAATCTCATATCGAGCCCCCATATTTCTTAAATAGAACAATTTTGGAGTTTTATTTATGCAATTTGACAAGTTAACCAATCAGTTACAGCAGGCATTGTCGGGTGCGCAATCTTTGGCGATTCAAAGCAATCACGCCACGATTGAGCCGGTGCATATTTTTTCGGTTTTGCTGGATGATAGAGAGAGTTTGCTTAGTAGTTTACTGGCTCAGTCTTCGGGTGATGTTAATTCGCTTAAATCCGCTTTATTACGAGCTATAGATAATTTGCCTGTTTTAGGTGATAGCTCAGGTGAAGTCAGGGTCTCAAACGATACGGTTAAGTTGTTTGCTTTTGCAGATAAGATTGCAGCTAAAAATAATGACCAGTTTATTGCATCAGAAGTTTTGTTGCTTGCTGTTTTTGATAGCGGTCTTGAGGTTAAAAAATTATTTGAACAATCGGGTTTTAAAAAAACAGAGCTCGAGAGTTTAGTTGAAGCATTAAGAGGTGGTGAGAAGGTGATGGATCAAAATAGTGAAGAGAATCGTCAGGCCCTTGAGAAATACACAATAGATATTACTGAACGTGCCAGAGAGGGTAAGCTTGACCCGGTGATTGGTCGTGATGATGAGATTCGTCGTACCATACAGGTTTTGCAACGACGTACTAAAAATAACCCGGTAATCATAGGTGAGCCAGGTGTAGGTAAAACTGCAATAGTGGAAGGTTTAGCCCAAAGAATAGTGAATGGTGAAGTGCCTGAAGGGCTCAAAAACAAGCGGTTATTATCGTTAGATATGGGTACTTTGATAGCTGGTGCCAAATTCAGGGGTGAATTTGAAGAGCGCCTTAAGGCCTTATTGAAAGATCTTTCAAAACAGGAAGGTCAGATTATTCTTTTTATTGATGAAATACATACCATGGTTGGTGCTGGTAAGGCTGAAGGTTCCATGGATGCCGGTAATATGCTTAAACCAGCTCTGGCCAGAGGAGAGTTGCATTGTGTTGGCGCTACAACGCTGAATGAATTCAGGCAGTATATTGAAAAAGATGCTGCATTGGAGCGTCGTTTTCAGAAAGTGTTAGTTGATGAACCATCAGAAGAAGATACGATTGCCATACTTCGCGGACTAAAAGAACGTTATGAGGTGCACCATGGAGTTGATATTTCAGATGCTGCAATTATTGCGGCTACCCGGTTATCACAACGTTATATTACTGACCGTAATTTGCCAGACAAGGCAATTGACCTTATTGATGAGGCGGCTAGTCGCATTCGAATGGAAATTGATTCCAAGCCGGAATCCATGGATAAACTTGAGCGTCGTCTTATTCAGTTAAAGATACAGCGTGAAGCAGTAAAGAAAGATAAGGATGAGTCGTCAAAGGCGCAGCTTCAGCAGTTGCAGGAAGATATATCTGTTGTTGAAAAAGAGTATGCCGACCTGGAAGAGATCTGGAAGTCCGAAAAATCCAGCCTGCAAGGTTCTCAACAGATAAAAGCAGACCTTGAAAAGGCCAGATTGGATCTTGAGCTTGCAAGTAGAGAGTCTAACTTGTCAAAAATGTCTGAGCTGCAATACGGTGTTATTCCTGAGCTTGAAAAACAGCTTCAGCAAGCTGCGAGTGATGAAACTGAGGGTAAGCAGAAACAGTTGTTACGTAATCGTGTAACCGATGAAGAGATTGCTGAAGTTGTTTCCAAGTGGACAGGCATTCCGATGAATAAGATGCTTGAAGGTGATAAAGACAAGCTATTACATATGGAAGAAGAGTTACACAAAAAAGTAGTAGGCCAGGATGAGGCGATAGCTTCTGTTTCAAGTTCGGTTAGACGATCACGGGCAGGTTTATCTGACCCTAATCGTCCGAATGGGTCTTTTCTGTTTTTAGGGCCCACAGGGGTGGGTAAAACGGAGTTATGCAAGAGTTTGGCAGAATTTTTATTTGATACAACTGAGTCGTTGGTTCGTATTGATATGTCGGAATTTATGGAGAAACATTCGGTTTCTCGCCTTATTGGTGCACCTCCAGGTTATGTGGGCTATGAAGAGGGAGGTTATTTAACTGAAGCTGTTAGACGTAGGCCTTATACACTTATTTTGTTAGATGAGGTAGAAAAGGCACACCCTGATGTATTTAATATTTTATTGCAGGTATTGGACGATGGTCGATTAACCGATGGTCAGGGGCGTACAGTAGATTTTAGAAATGCAGTCATTGTGATGACTTCAAATCTGGGATCTGATGTTATTCAGCAGATGACTGGCGAAGCCGAAAATAATGCTATCAAGGATGCTGTAATGAACGTAGTGGGTCAAAACTTCAGACCTGAGTTGTTAAATCGTCTGGACGATATCGTGTATTTCCATCCTTTAGGAAAGGAACATATACACAATATCGCAGATATACAGCTTGATTTGTTGCGCAAGCGTTTGGCAGATCGTGATCTTACTATTCAGCTTGATAAAAGCGCCATGCAGGTTCTGACCGAGGCAGGATATGATCCGGTTTATGGTGCAAGGCCGCTTAAACGTGCTATTCAGCGTTTGATTGAGGATACATTATCTTTAGATATACTCTCAGGCAGGTTTAAACCTAATGATGAAATTCAGGTTAAAGCGCTTGATGGGCAGTTGCTGTTTTCAGTGGCATAATAATCATGAGCATAAAAAAGCCGACAGTAGTCGGCTTTATACCAGAATCATTGATTTATACTAGGGAACCTCTGAATAATGGCCTATTTTCCCTGTGACTGCGTCAGCTCCGTGCTCGAATCCTCATTTACGCCAAGTAAACTGCGGTTCTCCGCGCGGTGCTTCCTTGCCACAGAAAAACTATTCGAATTATTCAGAGCTTCCCTAGCTACTTTTGGGGACAAAGAAGAATTCTCCTACCTCGTGACCAGCGCCTTTTATTGCTTTGTATTCGGGTACTTGTTTGAATTCAGCATTTGATGACTCTTTAATAACGCGCCCTTGAACAGCTTTAAATAGTTGTGGGCCAGTCATAATGTCTTTGTTGTTATTTAATGCATCAATAAAGGCAGAGGCAAAGATTGAATGTTTGTTGCCATCGCTATCCAGTACGGGCTCATCACCACCTGAGGTTAATAGCAGTCGAGATCGTTTGTTGGCTTTGTATTTTAGAAATTCAACACTGCTCTGATCAGCGCCCAGCATCAATAAATCAGGTGAGGACGATAGAAGCCCTGCGTAACATGAGTCTGCCACTACCAGTACCCGCTTGGCTTTTATACGTGAAAGATGACGTGTTATAAATTCGTTAGATACCCAATTGGTGTCTCTTGGTGGTGCGTCAGCATTTGTTGGTAGCCAGTAACCGGATTCCTGTTTGTCTGTTTGCAAACGGTGGCCATGACCAGCAAAGAAGATTAACAGATTATCGTTTTTCTCCAGTTGATTATTAAGATTATTAATTGCTTCCATGATGGAAATGTTATCTGCATTAACAACCTTTTGAACCGAGAATCCATATTTGTTTTCAAGTACTTCGGCAATGGCATTGATATCATTGACAGGGGTGTCAAGATTGGAAATATTATCATAAGTTTCTACACCAATAACAAGAGCGTAGTATTTTCCAAAGTTAATATCTTTACCGATGATATCTTCGGCTGTAAATTTAAAGGCTTTTTTGTTTTTGGTAATGACAGTAGGTGTTCTGAGTTTACGCTGTTGTGCTGTTGCTTCGTATGATGCCAATTTTTGTTTACTGTTAGTATTTTCTTTCTCCAGATCAGCAATCAACTCAGATAAATCAGAAACCTGTGCCAGTAACTCATCACTTTTATCATTTTTTTGAAGCTCGACTTTTAGCCCTGCTATCTGATTTTTCAGTAAACGAATCTGGCTGTCTTTCTTACGAACTTCAACTTTTAGTTTTTCTTCAAGTGCTTTTTGTTGTTCGTTGGCGGCAGATTGGTAGACAATGCTGTCTTCTGGTAAGCCCCATGCCTGACGGTAGTAATTCATGGCGATCAGCTTGTCAGCTTCTACCCCCAGACCTTGTTCATGAAGTGTGCCGAGATTAAACAGTGCGCGTTTATTACCTTGTTCGGCAGCTTTTGTGTACCAAATAATAGCCGCTTCGTAATTGGGTTCACTACCCAGGCCGCGTTCAAATATTTCACCTACGTTGGCTTGTGCTTCGGCATCTCCGGCCTCGGCAGATTCCATCCATACATTCAGGGATGTTTTATAGTCAGCGCGATCGTAAGCGACATACTCACCCCCTCGTATACGGCAATCAGAGGCAGTCGTCATTACAGGGCGACGAGCAGTAAGATATATCTGGCCGCCCAGGTTTCTTGTTTGCCCTGGAAGCAGGCAATCAACAACCTGTAAATCTTCTATGCGGTTGGTTTTTGAAGATTCATCTGTGGCTGATTCTGATGGATTATTACTACAACTGGAGATACCAACAGTCAAGGCAGTAATAACTGCGGCAACAGCAATTCTGTAGACGGGGAGTTTCTGATGTTTTTTGTTCATAACAAAATCCTGATTCTTGTTATAGGGTGCATAATATATGTAAATATTTGGAAGCTACTTGAATAATAGTTCAATTCTACATTGCTCGTAAGCATCGAATATTAAAACTACAGGTTTTAGGCAGTTTTTGTCTACTTGGTAACACTCAATTTGCTTTGAGGATAGATAAAAAGTTAATGAATAGCCAACTGTCTTCAGTCAAGCGGCTCATTTCCCTTGCTGAAGTGACTTTTTATACGCAAGTAGCTGTTTGTTGTTACTTAATCCTGGATATTCCAACATGGCGTTAATTTGTGTCAGTTGTTCGTCGTTACTATAGGTGGATAGACCTTCAAGCATTTTGTTTATAACGGTATCAAATTCGGCCATGACCTCACGGTTGAACGGGTGTAGCGAGAATGCTGTATCGAGATATTGCAAAGCACCATTATAGTCATTAAATTTCAAGGATAATTTTGCTTCTTTCATATTATCTTTTACCTGGTTTTGCAGGTCTACTGATAGTTCTGTAAAGGGGATTTCAGGGCCTATTTCGGGTGTTTTCAAATAACTGAAGCTACCTACGGCTATAAAGGCTATACAGATCACCGCTGTGGCTATGTAGAGAGGGATTTTACTTTTTGCTGTAAATAGGTCCAGAAACTCTTGAGCGTTCTGTATTCTATCTTCACGTTTGAATGCCAGGGCTTTTTCTATTGCTGTCCATTGCTGTTTACTAAGGCCTTTTATTTTCTCGGGTAATAAGCCTTGTTCCATCGCTTTCGTAGCCATGGTTTTATCAAAAGGGTGTTTGCCGGTAAGAAGTTCGTAGGCAATTAGCCCCAGGGCATAAATATCATCCGATGGGTGTGGCTTCTCTCCGGTTATCATCTCATAGGTGGCGTAGGCGGGAGTGAGTGCTCCCAGGTCGCCAGCATCAAATACCGTGTCTTCTTTTTCGCCTTTTCTCTGTTCCAGTTCTTTGCCCGAGTTAAATGCCCGTGCGATACCAAAGTCTAACAGCTTTGCGGTTCCGTCACCTGTAAGAAAAAGGTTTCCCGGTTTCATGTCTGAGTGAACAAGATTCTTTTTGTGCGCATATGCCAGACCGTTAGCGCACTGGGTGATAATATCTACAGCTTCTTCAATCGGCCTTACGTAACCTTCAGCCCGAATTTCTTCATCCATGGGTTTGCCGCTAAGAGCTTCCATGGTGATGTAGATCGTGTCTCCCTGTCGATCAAAGTCATAAACTGTAATAATGTTGGGGTGGGCCAGCTCCTGGGTTTTTCGTGCTTCCCTCTGTAGTGCCACAAATGCCTGGGGGTGTTGCTTGAAGTTATCGTTTAACACCTTTAAGGCGATATAGGGGTTTTTATCTTGCGCCTCAATTTTACGTTTGTCGGTTGCCAGAAACACGGTACCCATTCCGCCCCGGCCGAGCATTTTTTCAAGTGTGAACCGGTCATTGATTACCGAGCCAACTGTAACCCGAGGGCTAAAGGAAGTTGAAATTGCCTCGTGAACGGCCTCTGTACCACCTGCAAGCACAGTCGCGTTGGTTTTT
>CBDUPD010000142.1:0-6347 GCA_965368985.1 uncultured Spongiibacteraceae bacterium
CAAGCAAATTCAGGTTTGGTCCATGTAAAACCAGAATGTCGGTCATTGTTTAACGCCTTCAGATTCAATGAATGACAACTATTCTGCCGAAAGAGTTTAAGACTGTCTAGCTTCTTGGGGAAAAAAACGAAGATCAATGCAAAATAGCGTCTTTTTACTGCAATATTCTGCAAATGAGATGGGCGCAAATAGAGATGTAAACTATAGTATTCTAATTGAGTTTACAAACAATGCTTAAAAATTCTCATTAAATGCGTTTAAAAGCAGTGTAATTAAAAGTAGTTACAAAATATTTCAATGTTAGTTAGTACTAACTTCAATAGATTTTATGCTGTTCAGTATAATTTGCTTGGTTAATAGTTGAGGTAAAATAATCGCAGGAGCATCAGGTATGGGAGGGAATAGCAGGTAAAGCGGGATTCCGCTACGGTTGTGTTCACTTAACAGGGCAGAGATTTCAGGGTTGAAGTGTGTCCAGTCGCCAACCATATAGATGATATTGGCTTGTTTAAAAGCTTGTTGTATTTCAGGAGTGTGTAAAGTTGATTTCTCATTGGCAAGGCAGGTAATACACCAGTCAGCTGTCAGGTCGATAAATACCGCTTTCCCGTTATGACGTAAATCAGCCAGTGCTAATTGGGAAAACTGCTGATGTTGTTTTACCGTTATTGTTTTGGTGATAGGTCGTAAGTTCTCGGAGAACGGAAGAGCCAGGGCCAAAAACAGAAGAATAACTCCAAGGAAGCGAGTAACCGCTTTGGGGCTTTTAAAGCACCAGAAGGATCCGGCGATAGCAACAGCTCCCAGCATGATAATGGCCATGCCAGTAGTGCTGGTCTGGTTGCCCAGAACCCATAATAGCCAGATGGCAGTAGCGTATAAGGGGAAGGCAAAAAATTCTTTTAGTCGCTCCATCCAGAGACCTGGCTTGGGCAGTAATCTTCCGGCAGCCGGGATAAAACTGATTATGGTAAGTGGCAGGGCCATACCCAGGCCCAATGTGGCAAAAATTAGCAGGGCAATAAAGTTTGATTGGGTAATGGCATACCCCAATGCTGTTCCCATAAAGGGAGCTGAACATGGGCTGGCAACGACAACTGCTAAAACGCCGGTAAAGAATGACCCTGAAAGGCCGTTGGTTTCAGTTAGCGATTGCCCCATTCCCATCCAGCTATGTCCAAGTGTTATAGCGCCAGACATGCTTAAACCCAGAATAAAAAACAGATAAACCAATGATGCAATAAACCAGGGGTTTTGCAGCTGAAATCCCCATCCCACGGCATCGCCGCCAGCCCGAAGGGCTAGCATAATGCCGGCAATAAGAATAAACGATAAGATAACGCCAGCGAGATAGGCGAGCCCCTGTTTTTTTGTTTGCTGTTCATCATGTTGCCTTGCCAGTTGCATCACTTTGATACTGAGAACAGGGAATACGCAAGGCATCAGGTTGAGGATCATTCCACCAATGATGGCACTTATCAGAATCCATAATAAAGAGGTGCTGGTTTCTGTCGGGTTATTGTTAGCGACAGCAGGAATATTGGCTGTGGTTTGTTGTATAGCTGAACGATATTGATCAGCAGAAATACTTTTTACATCCTGGGTTGCCGGATTTATGGCGTAGTAAAGCGAGTAAGGTGGATAACATAGCCCTGCATCTGCACAACCTTGAGAGCTCGACTTCAGTAAAAACTTCTCGGAAGGCAAAGTGAAGGAAGTAATAACATCGCGGTAATAGATTTCAGTTTTCCCGAAATACTCGTCATTTTTTTCAATGCCTATGGGGATGTTGACATTAATTTTTTCACGTTGTTGATTAAGTGTGATTTCGTTGTTGAAACCATGCCGGTAGAGGAAGTAGTTATCAGCCAGATTCCAGATTAGAATCAATTTATCTTTCTCAAATTCAATATGCAGTTGATAGGCCTCTTCGACCGGAAGGAAAGATTCAGCTTCTGCATTAAATGAGCTGTTTGAAAAAGGACTATCACTATTGCCTACTGCAAAGCTTGCGGTATTAAAGCAGAGTAAAATGGTGAAAAGTAAAAAATATCGTACAAACATGTTTTTATTGGTCTGTTGGAGTTATAAACGGATTATTCCGTATATGCAGTAAAACTACAAAGATCTGGTTAATATATATGTGATCGTTATTTAATAAGACCATTTTTAGAAGAAATGTTCATTTCTTTATTTATTCATGAAGTTATAAGCTGTGTTACTTGTCTGGTGGCAGACTGTGCTATTGTGAGTATGTAAGCGTTTTATTATTCATTGTCCATGTTTGAGAATATTATGAGAGAAAAGTCTGTAGCAGTGTTGGTTGTGTCGGTGATAGGTATTGTGTCGATTGCTTTTTCGGCATTGGGTATATACTGGAGCGATGAGCCTGAGCCATTCAATGTTGTTGATCAGGCAATTATAGAAGCAAAAGTTGTCAATCGGCCGGTAGTTGTAGGAACGGCAACAACGGCTGCGTTAATTCATGAAATAGATGTACTTTTGAATAAACGCGGTGGTTATCTGAGTAATGACATCACTCCCCCCGGTATTTTTTTGGATAATATTCCTCATTGGGAGTATGGCGTTTTGATGCAAATAAGAGATTTAACGCGTGCCATGCGCGATAGAATCAGTCGATCACAATCGCAATCAAAAGAAGATGAAGACCTGGCGATTACAGAGTCGCGATTTAATATATCGAATACGGCGTGGATAATGCCTGATGCCCAATCCGAATATAAGGCAGGGGCTGATCATTTACATAGCTACCTTAAGCGTTTATCTGATACCAAACAGCCCGACGCGCAGTTCTATGCTCGTGCAGATAATTTGAGTTATTGGTTGGGGATTGTTGAAGTTCGTTTGGGTGGATTGTCTCAACGTTTGAGTGCCAGTGTAGGGCAGAAGCGTTTGAATACCGATCTTGCTGGCGATTCTGCAGCACAACAGTCTACAAGTAGTAAGGATGAAATGGTGGCGAAAACATCGATGTTTGAAATTGATGATGTGTTTTATGAGGCGCGGGGTACAGCCTGGGCGCTTATTCATCTATTACAGGCCATCGAGGTTGATTTTGCCGAGGTGCTGAAAAAGAAAAATGCTCAGGTGAGTATGGCGCAGATTATTCGAGAGCTTGAAGCAACGCAAGAGCCTTTGAAAAGCCCGATAATATTAAATGGAAGTGGATTCGGGATGTGGGCCAATCACTCGTTGGTAATGGCTTCTTATATTTCACGTGCCAATGCAGCGATTATTGATCTGCGGGAGTTATTGGAAAACGGTTAGAGCATAAACTCTAACCGTTTTAATTAAAGATTTCAGGAATAAATATCCAGATACTATAGGGTTTTAAACTTCTCAAACACAGCTTGGTAACCTTCTTTATCCAGACGCGGGCCGTACTGGGTAACCACTGTCGCTGATGTTAGTGATGCCAGCTTCCCGGCTTCTGCAAAGCTCAAGCCATTGGTTATACCGTATAGAAAGGCTCCTGCAAAAGCATCACCGGCACCGTTAGTGTCAATAGCTGCTACTTTATGAGGTTCAATGTTATGCAGCTCTTCACCGTCGAAAACGATAGCGCCTTCGGCTCCCAGAGTAATAGCAAAAGTATTGGCAACCTGTTTTATATTCTCAATCGCGCTTTCAATGCTATCTGCTTCAGCCCAGCCTAGTGCTTCTTCTTTATTGCAAAATGCCAGGTCAACTTTTTCACCGGTCATTTCCTTGAGGCCGTCTCTGAAAAATTCAACCATGCCTGGGTCAGAAAAACTGATGGCTGTTTTTACATTGTTGGCTTCGGCAAATTTGCGTGCTTCAATGGCTGCTGCGCGCCCGGTGTCAGATGTTACAAGATAACCCTCCATATAAAACCATTCAGAATTTTTTAAGGCATCAAAATTCAGGTTTTTAGGGCAAAGGGTTTCGCTAATACCCAGATAGGTATTCATGGTGCGTTCTGCATCAGGAGAGATCATGACCAGACATTTTCCGGTGATGCCGTCAGCGCGGTCACCATTAAAGTCTGTATGTACGCCAGCTTCTTTAAGATCATTGATGTAGAAGTCGCCATTTTCATCATTGGCCACTTTACATGAGTAGTAGGTGTCACCGCCAAAATAGCTATGGGCGATAATGGAGTTTGCTGCCGAGCCACCACTTGCACGCTTTGATCCTACAAGATGGTCTTTTAACAGGTCCATTAATTGATGTTGGCGTTCTTCATCAACGAGTGTCATGAGACCTTTTTCTATATTACATTGCTGAAGAAATGCATCGTCAGTCTCTACTTCGGTATCGACCAGCGCTGCGCCGATGCCATATACTTGATATTTACTCATTGGTTTATTCCTGATTGAATTACGCTTTGACTGCGCTATTATCCCGAGCAGGAAATTTTTTTCCAGCGGAATTTTCATAGGGCCTGTTAATGCCAATTTCAAATTCTCTGTTTTTACAAAAAAATTCGCCAATCAAGGCGTGAGGAGAGTAGTTTGGTTTCTCCAAATAAGCGACGAACAACGATGAGTGGTGAATTTTTAGACAAAACCCGTAGGGCCAAGGCAAGTTTTTGCCCCTGCTGCGTTATCATTCGTTCATGTAGCTGGCTACATAGCACTCTTTCTGCCTTGCTAGAACAAAAATTTGCCATTGGCAGAGGTTTTGAAACTGGCATTAACAGGCCCCAATTACCTCTTTTGTGAGTTCGTCATGCCTATAAACAAGGAAGAGTTTTATCGTAGTTTGAAAAAACTTCTTATTACCCTGCTTGCCCTTATCACATTTGCAATCATCTATATGGATGCATGGCTGGTTGAAAAGTTTGAAGGAAAAAAATGGTCACTTCCTGCAGTTGTCTATGCTCGTCCACTGGAATTGTTTGAAGGACGCAAGATTGCGTTGGCAGATGTTGTTCGTGAACTTAAGGCTGCAGGGTATCGAAAGAATAATAGTGGTGAGCCAGGTTCATATTGGGTTGAAGGGAAGTTATTGACAATCTATCAACGGAGTTTTTATCTGCCAAATAAAGTGTTGGAAGAGCAAACTATTTCACTGCGGTTTTCTGCCGAGCGTATTACCTCATTAAATACAGGCTCTGAAAGTGATTTTAGTATACGGCTTGAGCCTATTGAGGTTGGACGAATTCACCCGCAAAAAAAGGAAGATCGTTTGCTGGTAAGTATTGATGAGGTTCCGCAGTCTTTAATTGATGCTCTTATTGTGACTGAAGACCGTAATTTTTATTCACATAGAGGTGTGTCACCCAGATCGATTGCTCGTGCCATGTTTTCAAATGTTAAAGAGGGAAAGGTTGTGCAGGGTGGCAGCACACTAACCCAGCAGCTTATCAAGAATTTCTTTTTAAGTTCAGATAGAAGCTATTTACGAAAAATAGTTGAGGCCATTATGGCTTTGTTGCTGGAAGCTCATGCAGATAAAGATGAGATTCTGGAAGCTTATATCAATGAGGTTTTTGTCGCTCAAAGTGGCGGTAGAGCCATTCATGGCTTTGGATTGGCAAGTCAGCACCTGTTTGGTGTCTCACTGGATCGTTTGGAAATTCATCAAACAGCGCTATTGGTGGCAATGATGAAAGGGCCGTCTTATTACAACCCTGTTCGTCATCCTGATCGTGCATTGGAACGTCGAAATCTTGTGATTCAATTAATGGTTAATGAAGAAAAGATAACACAGGCCGAAGCTGAAAAAGCCTGGCAAAAACCCCTGGGTTTACTGGGAAGTCGAGAGATGTCAGCCAGTTATCCATCATACCTTGATTTGGTACGTCGGCAATTACGCCGGGATTACAGTGCCAAAGCGCTGTCAACGCAGGGATTAAGAATCTTTTCAAACATGGACCCTCAGTGGCAGTGGCGGGCACAGGCCGAGTTGCAGCAAGGTATTCATCAGATAGAAAAAAGCTATGGTGCAAAAGCTATTGGTATGGATGGAGGGGTAGTGATTGTTGATAGTGTTAATAGCGATGTGCTTGCGGTAGTAGGGAGTAAAACGCCCCGGGTTTCAGGATTTAACCGTGCATTGGATGCCAGGCGTCCAATAGGATCACTGGTTAAACCGGCTATTTATTTGAGTGCCTTTGAGCATAACTATCATTTGATGAGTAATATTTCAGATGAGCCATTGAGCATTGATACTCCACAAGGCGTGTGGCAGCCGCAGAATTATGACCGGGTATCTCATGGTGAAGTGCCGTTGTATCTGGCGCTGGCAAAATCATACAATATTGCAGCGACACGTTTGGGGCTTGATATTGGAACGAAAGAAGTGGCGGTAACATTAAATAAGCTGGGTGTTGATCAGAAAATTCCCCGATTACCATCGAT
>CBDUPD010000143.1:0-6343 GCA_965368985.1 uncultured Spongiibacteraceae bacterium
GGTAGGCATGGCCGACATCGAGCACATCAGAATAGAGAAAAATAGGTGGGCGTATCTTGCCTACCGATAGCAATACATTTCCACTCAGGTCAAAATCCAGAAATATCTGGTCTATCTCCAGCTCAAAATTCTCATCGCCGTTAGCTGTCAGTTGAAGGGTAAAGGCTACGTCATTATGTAGCGTTTTATAAAAGCGCATGCCAAACCGGTTATCATCACGGTATTCACCTTCTGAGGAGATATTCCCAAGGTCACCTTCTTTGCTGTCAAGGGCCTTCGAGTATACAAATGACGCAAATCCATCAATCTGTAGAGTTTCAGAATCTACCACAGCAGCATGCACGGAACCCAAGCTGGCAACGATAGCAAGTAACGGTGTGACTAATAGAAAAAAAAGATGCCGGCACATAAACGAGTCCATAGTCGCGTTCGTCCGATGAACCTCTTTGTTAAAGTCTAGCCTATTTTATGCGCTTTTGTATCAGGCTTAACCCGCTTATTAAAATTAAGACTAAATGACTATTCTGGACACTTTTCACCAAAAAAGGCATAAACTCTTTAAACCTTGCCAATCTGTGGCCGGAGTGGATAATTACCTGCTAAACCCACCCGAAAAAAGAGCACTCCCCTGATATGACAAATCTACTGATTATTCTCGGCGTGTTATTTGGTTCCCTGTTCATCATCCTGCCATTGGTAAAAAGATTTTCAAAACCCACGTCACCTGAAGAAGCGCAAAAATATAACAAAATCATTGGCTTCTTAATGGCCGCGATGGTGATTGCAATGAGCATCCGGTTTTTTATGGACCAATAAAAAAGCTGGAGACTCGGCAAAACCGAGTCAACAAGAAGAGTTTATATCAATGGGGGTAAAAATGTTTGGATGCGCTATTACCGCACCCGGAAAACATTATCTTCAGAAAAGTCGAACTGAACTAGCCGCGCCTATCACCCGAACGTCTTTCAATGCTGGGTGGAAGCTGCACATGTGGTGCCTGTCTACGATCACTCTTGGGCCGACGCTCTTCAAGATAATCAGCAATTTTCTCCACAACAGCTACAGTTTCTTGCTTTGCTACCGCTTCAGTCATTGTTAAAATCCTCCTTAACTCATAGAAATTTAATACCAGATAAGATTGTAGGCGATTCCAGACAGTTTTCCCTAAAATATTGGTAATGTTATGACTTTTGCCACACCAACAAACGATTATTAGCAGGCATTTCATAGTCATTTTTTAAAAAAAGTCCTGCTTTTTCAGCTAGTTGATTAACTGCCTCGAAGTCTCGTATACCGCTCATCGGGTCGCGTTGTTTTAACCAACTATCAAATTCGGCATTGCTCGAACTTGTGTATTTTCCACCGTAATTAAACGGCCCATACAGACAAAATATTCCCATTTTAGGCAAATGCTGCTCTATACCGGAAAAAAAGGCCTCTACCTGCTGCCAACTCATAATATGCACTGTATTGGATGAAAACAGCCCATCAACGACCGATGTTAATGGCCAGGGCTCTGTTACATCCAGACATATTGGCATTTTAAGGTTTGGCAGACCGCTCTCTTCAACCCAGCGTTGTATACCACAAAGGTTTTCGCTGCAATCAGATGGCTGCCATTGCAAATGAGGAAGGTGCTGAGAAAAATAGACCCCATGCTGCCCTGTACCACTACCTACCTCCAATACAGCATGCGTATTACTGAATTCTATTGCCAATTTTTCGAGTATATAAGGCTGATTTCTATCACAGGCAGGTGCATGTGGTTTAAGCATATTCATTTATCCTATAAGAAATAACCATATTAAAGCATTTCATTCTAAAGTATTACGTGTGATCCATTACTATCTTTGATATAAATCGCGGCGTTACTTAACTGACCAGAGGATAGTAGCCGATTGTATCTAAATAAAGTTTACCAAGCTTATTATCCTCAACAATCAGGCTGATTTCTCAACAGGATTGACGAATGCCCAACTTACAAGATTACTCTACAGGCTCCCAATCAATAGGAAACTATAGTCATCTTCTGGAAACACTTTATGCCAGTCTTCTGGATGATAAAGGATTCGAAAAATTTCTATTTGAATTCAAGGACCATTTCAGCAGCACTTCAGCAACCTTGATGGCCGTACAAAAAGAGCCTCGGGAAATGCGCTGGGGCTGGACAGTTGGCGTACCTGAAAAATTTGAACGCTGGTACATCGAGAATGACATGGTCTCAAAAGACCCGTCAATCGATCTCTTTGAAGAGGTGAGTAAAACCCAGCAGGGATTTATAACAGCGGGGCTCATGCTTGAAGATATAGAACTGATTGATACTGTCACTGATGATTTCAAGCCCTGGTTAAAAGAAGAAAATATAGTTGATACTACCGGGCTGGTTATTCCGGCCTCTGAAACTGAACATCTGATTCTGGCCTTACAAAGAAATAGGCAGGTTGGCCGTTTTACATCTGAAGAAGTAAATGACCTTAATCTGTTGGTTCCACATATTAAACAGGCAGTGCAGTTATTTATAAAATTCTACCGCCAGCAACACGACAACTCATCACTGCAAGCTGCAATAAACACCTTATCTCAACCTACGATTGTTATTAACGAATTAATGCAGGTGCGCCATATTAATACGGCAGCCGAGTCATTAATAAGCAAAGACAAGAAATTTAAAATTGTTGATGAGAAGTTTGTGATAAAAGACAAGGAGCTACATGACTCATTTATGTATCAGGCCTGGGATATGGCACGTGCAGCAGAAAATCTTGAAAAAGAGCTGACATCGACTCTTATTATTCCTGGCAATCAAAGCCCGATAACCATGACGCTATCGCCCATGTTTGCACATGACCAAAACTCCAAATTCAAAGGGGTTTTACTGCAAATTTTTGACCCTTCAACGCAAACCCTGCCTCAGGCTGACAGCATTAAATCAATTTTCAGGTTAAGTAATGCCGAGGCTATTCTCTGTGCATTTCTGGTTCAGGGGCTGACTCTAAAAGAAATAGCACGCGAGCGTGATGTAAGTATTAATACTGTTCGAGAGCAGATGCGAAATATTTTTAACAAGACAGGATACAACCGTCAGTCTGAACTGGTTGCGGCTGTTTTACGTGCCGTACCCTGATATTTTCAAGACCTGTTGTTATTCTGTATGATCTCTTAGAAATACCCAATCATTTCCCTTTGATTGCTCTGGACTATAATAATAGCCTTCGAGATCAAACTTTTTAATTTTTTCGACATCAGTGATTTTATTTTTGATGATGTAATGACACATCAGGCCACGAGCTTTTTTGGCATAAAAACTGATGATCTTGTATTGGCCATTTTTGAAATCCTTGAACACTGGCGTAATAATTTCAGCCTGAATCCGGTTTTTCTTAATCGATTTAAAATATTCATTGGATGCAAGGTTAACAAGCGTATCGCTCTTTTGCTTTGTTAAAAGTTCATTGGTGGCATCAGTAATCTTATCACCCCAGAACTCATAGAGATTTTTTCCTCGGGAATTCTCAAATTTTGTACCCATTTCAAGGCGATACGGCTGCATAAGATCTAACGGTCTTAATAAACCATATAACCCGGATAGTATGCGTAAATGTTTCTGGGCAAAATCAAAATCTTTTGCCGTAAATTTATCGGCCGCCATACCTTGATAAACATCTCCTTTAAAAGCCAGTAATGCTGGTCTGGCATTTGTAGCATCAAACGGACGCTGCCAATTTAATATGCGTCCAAAATTCAGGTCAGCCAACTGTGGGCTAATCTTCATCATAGCCTGTACATCTGGAGGGCTTAATTCACGAAGCTCTTCGATTAACACTTCACTGTCATCCAGAAAATCGGGTTGAGAATTTTTTTTGGTAGGCAGCGGGCTCTCATAATCCAGAGACTTGGCAGGTGATATAAGTAATAACATAGTCGCTTCCTGATTATTTGGCTAAGTAGTCATGCCACCAGTTTAACGGGGTTTCTCCATCAACCGGATCATAAACGTTGGCATACATCCACATAGCTTCATCTTTACCCTGAAGGGTTTGATTAAATGCTGCCTCAATTTTATCAAATCCTGCCTTGACAGGAATGCTGTAAACCAGGGTACGCTCATTTTCGAAATCCAGTTCAGATTCCAAAGCCTTCAGTGGCGCCTCAAGTCGTTGTCTGATTTCATCTATGCCCTGTCTGGCTATGACACGAACACATAAGTTGCCATTGTGTTGCTCAACTTCAAATCCACCCGCTACCATCATACGAATAACATCACCTTTCGCTGCACCACGTGCAAACAGTGGCGGCATAAGTAACTCATAGCAACCATCACCAATATCTTTTGCACGAACTTGCTCAAATACCATTTCTCCATCTTCCCGCTGGCCAGCAAGCAGATGAACACTGGTTTCTTCATTATTGTTTGATTTTGATGTTTCTTCAGACATAGATAACTAAACTCATTTCTACTTTTTTCAAATCGGGATTATAACCCAAGTTGATAGATTGTCGCTTCTTGAAGGCCTCCAAATGAATTGAATAGTTTTTTGCGGCAAGTGCCGAAGCAAACAATGAGCCGTGTGCCAAAGGACGCCCGCAGGGTGCAATATCAGGATGATACGAATCAACCTGACACACCACAAAGAAAATAAGCATTTATTCACAGCATACCTTGTTATAATGTTGGCACAAACCGCCTATGATAAAAACTGTGAACCCATTTTCTGAACGTTTAAATCAAATCAACCTCTGGACTGGCAGGCTGGCTGCGTGGGTTATTCTTGCCATGATGCTCATTACTTTTCTTGTGGTTGTTTTACGCTATGGCTTTGGCATCGGCTCGATCGCCCTGCAAGAAGCCATCAGCTATTGCCATGCCTTTGCTTTTTTAGTGGGCGCAGCCTATACCCTGCAACAAGACGAGCATGTTCGTGTCGATATTTTTTACCAACGATTTACCGACAAACAAAAGGCCTGGGTGAACTGTCTGGGCACTCTCGTTTTTTTGCTTCCCTTGTGCAGTTTTCTATTAGTAAGTAGTTGGCATATATTTATCACTGCATGGGAAATTCGAGAAGGTTCTCCTGACCCGGGAGGGCTACCCTTCCTTTATCTTTTTAAAGGGTTTCTGCCACTGTCAATGAGTTTGCTAATTTTACAAGCACTACTTACTTTTGCCACCTCAGCACACCAACTCATAGTTAATGAGGGAGCAGAATAATGGAGTTTATACCTCTATTTCTGTTTCTGGCAGTATGTCTTTTTTTAATGCTGGGTTATCCGGTTGCCTTTACGCTAGCAGGTACCTCTCTCCTGTTTGCAGGCTTTGGGATTACACAAGGTATATTTTCACCCGGCTTTATTCTTGCCCTGCCCGAACGGGTATTTGGCATCATGGGCAATACCACACTCACTGCAGTACCTCTTTTTGTATTAATGGGGGTTCTGCTTGAGAAATCCCGTATTGCAGAAAACCTGTTAACCAATATGGCACAACTGATGGGAAGAATTCCCGGTGGCCTGGGTATATCAGTTGTGTTAGTAGGAATGTTACTGGCAGCCAGTACCGGTATTGTAGGAGCAACTGTTGTTACCATGGGGCTGATCTCCCTGCCTACCATGCTTAAAAACCGTTATGATCCTGCACTCGCCACAGGAACCATCTGTGCAACGGGTACCTTGGGGCAGATTATCCCCCCTTCGATTGCGCTGGTTTTACTCGGTGATATTCTTTCAAGTGCCTATCATCAGGCCCAATTACAAATGGGTATATTCAATCCCAAATCTATTTCAGTCGGCGATCTTTTTGTTGGGGCACTAATACCTGGTTTATTACTGGTTGTTTTATACATTGCCTATATCGTTGCAAAGGCCTTATTAAATAAAAATTCTGCACCCGCAATATCTCAGGTGAATCCTGTTCCCCCCTTTGAATTAATTAAAGGTTTACTACCTCCTTTTCTTCTAATATTTCTGGTACTCGGCTCAATATTAAGCGGTATAGCTACACCTACTGAAGCTGCTGGTGTAGGTGCTTTTGGAGCCGGTGTACTGGCTTTTACCCTGGGAAATATCAACCTACAAACACTGCATGAAGCGCTATTATCAACACTCAAGATAACCTCGATGGTGTTTATGATATTGATTGGTGCTGCAGTCTTTTCTCTGGTCTTTCGGGGCTTTGGTGGGGATGAGTTGGTTCAATCACTTTTTGCCCAGTTGCCTGGCGGTAAGTATGCAGCTATTGGCATTGTTATGCTGGTGATTTTTTTACTCGGCTTTATTCTTGATTTTATTGAGATTACATTTGTTGTTGTGCCTATTGTTGGCCCTATCCTGCTAATGATGGGTATCG
>CBDUPD010000144.1:0-6333 GCA_965368985.1 uncultured Spongiibacteraceae bacterium
AAAGTTCACCCTGCAGAGCTTGTTCTTTTAGCAATGGGCTTTATGGGTCCTGAAGGGGGCCTGGTTGATCAATTTGGTGTTGAAAAAGATCCTCGCTCTAACATCAAGGCTGATTACGATGTATTCGCCACCAGCAAAGCAGGGATTTTTGCTGCAGGTGATGGTCGTCGTGGCCAGAGCCTGATTGTTTGGGCTATTGATGAAGGTCGTCGTGCTGCACGTGAAGTTGATACTTACCTGATGGGTAAGAGCTACCTGCCGTAAACAGCGACATCTCATAAGAAAACAAAAGGGCTCGATATTGAGCCCTTTTTTTATGCCTTACTGAGAGGAGCGGATTATGGATAACATTGATGTTATCCACCCTACAGGCTTACTTGAAAATCTGTTCCTTCAGATTTTTCCATCCGCGAAAGGTTCCGGTTCATTCACAGATGAAATCCGCTTCTACAAATAACTGTGCTATGCTCTTTTTATGGAAATTCAAGGCCTTCTATTTATCACCCTACTTACAGGCTTATGGTTATGGGAAAGCAAACAGCCATTTTTTGCATGGCAGCATAATCGCTATCAGCATGCAGCCCACAATCTGGCCCTGACACTATTCAACACAGCTATTACCTTTGTGTTATTTGCTTCACTATTAACGCTTACTGCGCAAATGACCGAAGAATACAAAGTGGGGCTTGTTCAAATATTACCTGAATATGTACCCGATATTGCCAGAGTGATTCTTGGCTTGCTTTTACTCGATTGCTGGATGTATTTGTGGCATCGAGCCAACCATACAATCCCCCTTTTGTGGCGATTCCATAGAACACATCATAGCGATAAATATATGGATGCCACTTCAGCCACACGCTTTCATATCGGGGAGCTCATACTAGCCACCCTGTTACGCGTTGGCATTATTTTCATGCTAGGGCTAACTACTACTCACCTGCTCATCTACGGCTTGATACTCACTGCCAGCACCCTGTTTCATCATGCCAATATTTCTATTGGCCGCTTTGATAAATTACTGGTGCTATTCATCGTTACCCCCGATATGCATAAGGTACACCATTCACAAATAAGGGATGAAACTGATTCAAACTACTCTACCGTATTATCAATTTGGGATCGACTGGGCGGCACTTTCAAACGTCGAGACAACCCTGAAATGATAAACATTGGATTAAACGAATTCGATCGCGAAGAAGACCAGACATTTATAGGCATGTTAAAGACACCTTTTTTATCTAACAGGTAACGCTGGCTAATCCAACAAAATGAATCAATCAAGTTTCGAACAAAAACCACTTCTTAACAACACTTCAGGCCAAAGCTTTTCCCAAACCGTCCATAAATGACCACCCTTCCTGATAACGACTCTATCATTCGGCATCATGGAAGCAAGCCATGCCTGTTGCTTGCTATAAGTATCAGACTTACCATAAGCCATCGTTAATTCAGGGGGGCCTTCAGCATTTTCTTTCAGTGTTTGCCACAGATCAACAAACTTATCCTTATTTCCGTTTTCCATCTTACCATTTAGAAACATTGAGAATTCATCTGCATCACCCAGGTAGGGAGCCATTAAAATACCTGCATCCATATCTTGTGGGTAACTCTGCCGATGAAATAAAGTACCCAATCCACCTAACGATACCCCCATAAACCAGACTTCTTCTACACCACCCTCTCTTGCTGGCAAAATAACATCGTAATGAACACGTCTGGCTATAATATCTTTGCGGTAATAACTGTAATACGCATTAACACCTACTATATTGAGCGCCGGTCTGCATGCCTGTATTTGCTTCACCACACCATGATCAATAAATGATTTAGGAGACTCGCCAATACCTGGCAGCAATACCACCAACACCTTATTATTGATATCGTATTGAAAATAGTCATGCTCTATGGGCTTGCTAGTCGGCTTTATATAAGTACATGCCGCAAGTATTGGCAATAATACCATCAAGGTAAGTGAATGCGCTCTGACTGTTAAGTGAATCATCATAATAAGAAGCCATTCAATCTTTTGGGGCATGTTTATCGTTGACTAAAACCTAACACCCTACCCGCAGAAATATCAGACAGCATCACCGAGCCACTAAAGTATTTACTATTATCAATACCCATAAATCTCTCCTGTAACCAGGCAAGTGTACTACGCTTAACAATTGCAGGGGTTGGTGTATTAAAGCCTGGAAGATAGCTGGCGTGAGGGGCTGAACCCATATTGATATAATACGCTATAGCTGGCACTCCGTTATGACCAGCACCATCATCACCATAAAAAAAGTAGGAAGCATTAAATTCACTATCCGGATTGCTGGCATCCCAATATGACCGAAAGATCAGACTGGAAGCAGTCATACTATTCAATACACCAATATGACCTCGAGAAGGATTAGGCGCTGCAGGATAATTTGCACAGTTATCAGGTGAAATACCGCAAGGGGGGCCTCCCGCATTCGAAGGATCGAGCCCAATGACTGAATTTATTCTACTGTCTTGTGCTGCAGCCATAAATGATATTTTGCCACCCATTGAGTGCCCCATCACCGCAATTTTAGAAGGGTTTATCAATGCCTTGATAAAACTGTTATCAAGGGCATATGTAATTGCTTCTGTCATTTGTATTGCCTTGTGATCATGCCTGGCAATATTCGGATCAGATGAGGTATCCAACAGGTTTATACCATAAACAATGAATCCGTGACTCACCAAATGATTAGCATATATCTCATAATCCTGAAAACGTGAACCAAAACCATGACTTAGTATAACCAAAGGCAAGGAACTATTTTCGAAGGTTCCGACCGGGTAATAAAACATCGCTTCCAGGCTCCCCCCTGACGAGGTACTGGTTGCAAACGGAGCTGACACCTTACCAATACTGTATGGACCTTTATTTTCAAGAGGATCTGATGGATTTATAGTTACAGGAATACATGAGGCTATAACAAAAAATACCAGAACGATAACAATCATAAACTGAATATTATGCCTCATACTCTCACCTGCTCCAGTTATAAAGTGAACCCATAAAAGGTATATGTATTGATTATAGCTATCACCTGAAAACCTATTCCTTAAACGTTAAAATGGTACTTTTAAATATACGATAGAAAACCTAAAAAAGATTTATGATCTATTAAGAAAATATCAAAGACCAAGGTATTGGGCAATCATAAGACGATCAGCCTGCCCCTCTTCAAAACCGAAATAACAAATATCCTCTCGATTTTCTCCATCAATAATGCCCAATACAAAATCCTGTTGATACTTTTTGGCCAAATCATTAAAGCAATCAAGCGTCGCTTTCAGCTGGGCCGATTTTGACACTGACAATTCAACGCCTAACTGCCAATCTAACACATCAGATTCTGGTGACGCCTGTATCACAGCAACTAATGATGGTTGAGGGCTCTCTTCAACAAAGACTTCGATCGCCTTAACTATTTCAGCTGAGGATTTGCGTAGCAGCTTTTCCTGCTTATCTTCCATGTGATCACAATCGAGAAGAATATAAAGTTTCATCTTAGAACCAAAAATAAAATCAGTGACCAGTTTACCCTAAAATATCAATCAAACACATTCCATTATCCAGAGCGTACGCCCATATGGACAGGTAGTAGAGTAGGGCCTGAAACAGAGACGAGCAGAGAGATCCATTAAACCTTTCGCGATAAAGTCCAGAAGATTTCCATACCATACTCGCGCTGACAGTTTTTCAGGCAATAAAAAACCGGGCAAAGCCCGGTTCTCTATGATCTTTTTCAAATACCTGTCCCTTTGTACTAATTCCCCAGTGCCAGTCCCTCTGGTCTCATCCGTGTTTCCCTGTGCATTCAATCTACCCCTGATTGCTCCCTGCACGATTTAATTATGACTCAACCACAGAAAATCACCCCTAAGACAAATCCTGAAATCTTGTAAGACATATCGCACACGAGCACTTGCCCCCATCAAAACATCACTCGATAGCACATGGTTCAACAGAGACCAAGGTGTTGTTTTTACATGGAAAGAGAGCGCTTTATCTTATAGCCAGGCTCTTTCTCCTGGTGATCAATCACTTTTAACTCACAATAACCTTTACGGGTATCGACAATAATTGCATCAACATCATAGGCAATATTATTGTGAATGTAGATCTGACCCACGGTAGGCTCTCCATCCCATGTGTCGTATTCTCTCTGCTCTAGTAATTTGTCATTATGTAGAACATGTATCATGTGCACCCCCGACATCGTCCATAATTATCATAAAAAATCCATTTATTAACTTTTGTTAATATAAAGATTAGCCCATTTTTTTCATATCGTATAGTAATTTAGAAATTTTTTTTAATACCTGATCAGCATCATTTGTAACCACCCCAAATTGATCAATTAATGTATCATTACAAACATAAAAATAAGAAAGAGCCTGACAATGAGCACGTCTACACTTTCACCCATACGCCGTAATTTCAATATGGCCTGCTTCATAATTATGATGTGCGGTTTGCCTCTCTGGGTATGGTATTGCCTGATTGCCGTACTTCATTACAATGGTGATGTTGTATTCCCTGATACTGCTTTCTGGTCAAACATAGCTGCACCTAACCTGCCTGCTCTGGGCTTTTATCTATGCTGGTTAGTACTACAAGCTGGCATGTATCACCTGCTACCAGGCAAGCCCGAAAAAGGACAACCCCTCAACGATGGCACACAGCTTAATTACACACTTAACGGATTACGATCATTCAGCATTACTATCATTTTGTGGGCCGCACTGCATTTTTCAGGCTTGATGCCGGGAGCTTACATATATGAAAATCTGGAATCCATTCTAAGCACCGCCAATATCATAGTATTTATCCTTTGTTTTTATATTTTCTTTTTAGGTCGCAATCAGGCTACGGAAGAAGAAAGAAAGATGAATGCCCTCGAAGCATTTTTTATGGGTGCTGCACGCAACCCTCGAAACGGTAACTTTGACTGGAAATTCTTTTGTGAATCTCGCCCGGGCCTAACATTCTGGGTTGTCATTGCACTATCATGTGCCACCCATCAGTATGAAACTTATGGCACGGTTACCAATGCCATGCTGCTATCCTGCTTTTTTATCTCTTTATATATTGTTGATTATTACGTAGTAGAAGACGCCATTCTCACTACCTGGGATATCGTACACGAACCCTTTGGCTGGATGCTTTGCTGGGGCAGTCTTGTTTACGTACCCTTCTTTTATCCCCTATCTGCTATCTGGCTGGCAAATAATCCTTACGAACTACCCTGGTGGGGAGTTACCGGAATATTGATGATAGGCCTGACAGGCTATGTTATTTTCAGACAGTGCAATATTCAAAAGCATCGATTCAGACGTGACCCAACGACAAAAGTATGGGGCAAAGACCCTGATTTTATACAAACCCAACAAGGCACTAAACTGCTTACCAGTGGCTGGTGGGGAGTAGCCAGCCATGCTAACTATTTGGGCGACCTGATGATCTCACTCGCGATGGCACTGGTTGTAGGTACCAACACCATTTTTGGCTATGGTTATTTTCTGGCCTTTATCATTCTGTTAATACATCGTGATTGGCGTGACAACAAACACTGTGCAGACAAATACGGTGACGACTGGAAAACCTATCGTGAAAAAGTACGATGGCATATAATTCCGGGTGTTTATTAACTCACACCTCTAAAAGGAAATCACATGGACTTAACCGTTCTAATTGCCAAAGCCCACGGTGGCATGGGTATGCTACTACTATTATTGGCTATTACCTCACTCGGCATGGCAGTTAAATCCATAATAAGCTCACGCAGTGAGGGCTTTCTTAAAGTTGCCAATATTACCGGGCTACTTGAAACGATTATCGCAGGTATTGTTACCTTGACAGGTATTGTTGCGATTTTTACCAGCCCATGGCCGATTTCACAACTATGGATATGGATTGGACTGATTATTATGGTTGTGTACAGCATCTTCCTGAAACGTCTTACCAAACCCGCTCGTCTTGCAGTTGCCGACGGTGGTAGCGCATCTAAATGGGCAGGCCTGCAAATTGTTCATATTGTATTGGTAGTTGTGGCATTTGCACTGATGAGATTAAAGCCTTTCTAGGGAATTTCTAATACTACCTATATAAGAGCAACGGGCACATTAGCTATATTTTGATGAAACCTGTTGCTCCCGTTTTTTTGTCAGACAGATACTTCGCAAGACCATATAAACAAGTAAATATTCACTAACGTAACCCCCTCCTTCTTTCTTATTAACACAGTTTTATTATTGATAAAAATACGTATAATTCTTTACCATCGTTGGATATAGGGATATAGG
>CBDUPD010000145.1:0-6320 GCA_965368985.1 uncultured Spongiibacteraceae bacterium
TGTTTTGGAGTCAATAACAGCTATCTGGTTAGACTGGTTGGCTGCTGACATAAAGTACCTGTGGGTAGATTCCCAGCCTCCGTCATGTAGAAATGGTGAGGCATCTACGTTAGTGATCTGCAGATTCGACATATCACTATAATCTACCATCATGACTTTGCCTGTCTCTTTGACATTGACAATAAATTCAGGCTTTTTATGTGAGGCGATAATCGCTGCCACTCGAGGCTCAGGATGATACTCCTGGTCACTCACTGTCATGCCACGTGTTGATACAATTTTTTGAGGCTCTAGAGTGTCACCATCCATGATCACAAACTGCGGAGGCCAGTAGCTGCCCGCAATCGCATATTTATCTTCAAAGCCTTCAAACTTGGAGGTTTCTACCGATCTTGCTTCCAGGCCAACTTTTATTTCTGCGACAGTAGCAGGATTTTTCATCCACAGGTCAATCAGGTTAATCTTGGCGTCACGCCCTATAACAAAGAGGTAACGACCTGAAGAAGAGATTCTGGATATATGCACGGCATAGCCTGTTTCAATAATCGAAACAATCTTCTTGCTTTCACCCTCTATCAAAGCGATTTTTCCTGCATCTCTAAGAGTCACAGAGAACAGATTTGATATATCAAATTTATTCATCTTCTTCTTGGGGCGTTTTTCTACAGGCACCTGAACCTGCCAGGTTCCTTTCATCTCTTTCATACCCCACTCAGGAGGCACTGGCGGCTCATGCTGCAGATAGCGAGCCATCATATCAATCTCTTCTTTAGAGAGCTGACCTGAAGTTCCCCAGTTAGGCATACCACCTGGTGATCCGTAAGTAATGAAATTGGTTAAGGCTTTGGTACCACGCTTACGTGTGATATCGGTAGTCAGCGGCTTACCGGTAGCACCTTTTCTGAGCACCCCATGACAACCTGCACACCGCTGAAAATAGATATTTTTTGCATGCTGCTTTTCTTCATCAGTCATCGCTATACCCGATGGTGCTGTCTTCTCTGTCGCGTGTTCAGCATCAATGCCTGATGGTGCACTCTGATAAGCGGCAACTTCTGTCTCAGCAGCTGAACTCTGACTGGCAAAATAAGCGGCGATATTTTTAATATCCTTATCACTAAGTGGCTGAACCATATTCGACATAATAGGATCTTTACGCTCACCTGATTTGAAAGCCTTTATTTGCTTCTCAAGATACTCAGTACTTTGTCCACCAAGATGCGGATACTGGGGTGATGCACTTTTGCCATCTTCACCATGACAACCAAAACACATGGCCGCTTTGGATTTTCCTGCTGAAATATCAGCATTAGCGAACCCTGTCATTGACAGCGCCAAAAGAGAGAGTACGAATACAAATTGTTTTTTGTTGATAGACATATCTAAAACCCTTATTTATCTGTAAAACAGTTATTATTGTTGGGTATCTGGAGTAAGTGTATCAACCCAGATGATTGAAGAAACAGTAAGAGAATTGACCAGAATTAAGTAATCTCGAACATCAAGTAATCTCGAACATCAAGTAATCTCGAACATCAAGTCTAGCAACAAACCATAAAGATAAAATATTTAATAATTGACACAAATCAATTATTTAACATATTTAATACTTGGGTATTTATATAAAATTTAACACTAACAATAAGAATTAAGTGATAAATATCACTATATATTTTTATGTAATATATACCAATAACTTTGTGACATGCGGGTAGCACATATTTCAATTTTATATATGAATACTAACAATATTATCTTGTGAGATATCGCACAATACATACAAGAAAGAGCTGTCCACACTCATGTTTAAGATGCCGAATCATTTATCTCTATTATTTTGTGTATTTTATTGAATGCCGCAATCCCATTTTTCTATTACTGAAACAATCTCGAATATCTTCATCAATCTTAAATTAAGGTTGCGGCAATTTGTCTCGTTTATTTTTTAAATAATTGATCACTATTGAAATCACACAAAAAGTCGTAGAAAGTGAAAGCACCTCCATTCTTTATACTTTCTGCGACTTTTTTGCTTTTTTGAAAATCGAATAATTTCCTGACAGCTAATCAAGATTGAAAAAGATTCACATGAACGACAGTATGGCGATGGTTCACAAAATCAATGGCTATAGAAAATTTGTGTATGCTTCTATCTGCTTCATAACAGCATAGGCTTAAATATGAGAAAAAGACTACTCATCACATGACAAGCACATCAATGAAGTTTGATTTAATTACGTCCGATGCCCGAAAATGATAAATCACGCATTATCTACCACATCCAACTCAGCCAGATTAGACAAGCACTCCATCAGCTTTGAGCGATTAATAGGCTTGCTGATATGGCCATCCATTCCAACATCAAGGCAGAGTTTCTTTTGATCATCACTGGCATGTGCCGTTAGAGCAACAATAACTGTTTTATCAAGCCCGTTTTTCTGTTCAAATTTTCTGATCTTTTTACAAACCGTGTAACCATCAAGTTCTGGCATTTCACAATCCAGAAGTATCAAGTCAAATTTCCCGGGTGATTGGTAATATAAATCTAACGCCTTCTGTCCATTTTCAGCTTGAACGGTATTGGCCTTTAAACCTTCCAGATAACGATTAGCCACCAGTAAATTGACCTCGTTGTCATCAACCAATAAAACATTCAAATGTCCAAATTGGACAATATCATCCTCATCATCAGATTCAGGCTGATTAACCTCATCTGCAATATCTGTAATGATACTAAACCAGAATGTTGAACCTTCTCCTTCTTTACTACTTACTCCTATTTCTCCACCCATAAGGTCAACCAGCTGCCTGCATATAGCAAGCCCGAGGCCAGTACCACCAAACTTTCTTGACGTGGAAACATCTGCCTGACTAAAAGAATCAAACAAACCTGGCAAGTTTTTTTCCGCTATCCCTGCCCCTGTATCAGCTATGGTAAATAACAGGTGAGCTGTTTTATTCTCAATATCTGTTTTAGCTGAAACATGCACCCTGATAAACCCGGATTCTGTAAATTTATAGGCATTGCCGATCAGGTTAATCATAATCTGTCCCAGTCGGTTAGAATCTCCAACAATAATATCAGGCACGTCTGCATCAATATCGACTGTAAATACAACATTCTCTTTTTTATCTACATTGGAAAACATGGAGGCAACCTCATTCATCATATCCCCCAGATAAAATGCCCTTCTTTCGAGAATCAGCTTACCAACCTCTGCTTTTGAATAATCGAGTATATCGTCAATAATTCCCAACAATCTCTTACCTGACACTTCTATGATTTTAAGATATTCTTTTTGCTGATCATCCAGTCTGGTCATACCTAATAATGTTGTCACACCTAACACACCATTCATGGGTGTTCTTATCTCATGACTCATTCGGGCAAAAAACTCATTTTTGGCATAGTTTTTCGCCGAAAGCATCACACCTTCGTATCGAATTTTTTTGATGATAACAGCCAAACCAATCGATAATAATATTTGCTGCGAAACAAAAGCCAACCTGAAAATAATCAGGGCATTCTCTTCTGTAGTAATACTGTCCGATATTATTTGATTATTCAGGTTGTTAAACACATACAGAAGACTTGCCATAATATAAGGCAACAATGCAGCCAGGTAATAACGTGAACCCTGTGCTTTTTTTATAAACATATAAATTGCGACGACAAATAACAGGCAATAATTCAACAAACCGCAAAAAGAGAGAAACTCTTCTGCATAAGAATGCGGAATAACAAACATAGTGGGAACCAGTATAAATCCTGCAATACCCTGAACTAACAATAACCAGTATATTTTTTTACGTTTCTCTATATTTAGAAAATACAGAGTAAAGATAGGCAATGCCCCTAACGAAACAGCCGATGAAACATCCAAAACATACTCCTGAAGCAGGTAGCTGTCTGGCCACCAGTGTGCCGTTATACCATCAAGCCCGGCATAAACAACCAACATGGCTAATAGATGTACGCTATACCAGAAAAATTCAGGCTTCTTCACACTGAAGAAAAGCAATATATTATAAATCATCAAAGCCACTGCGATGCCATAAAACAGACCAACCAATAGATTTACCAGTGCAGATTTCTGGATAAACTGTTTGTTTGAACTGATATTAAGCGGCACCTGAAAAGAAGAGTCTGTTTTAATTCTCAAATAAACATCAATCTCGTCATTTCCGGCAATAGTAATTGTTGCTGCAGGAAAAAAAACTTTCAGCCCTTTTTTTGACAAAGGGACATTTTCACCAAAATCCACAACACGCTGCTCGCCAGAGCGCTCATAAAACATAGTGATACTATCAATAATACTGTGCTGGTTTTCGATAATATAAGCGGTAGTATCCTGCTCCAGATTCTTTAAGCTGAACTTGAACCAGCAGGCTTCTTTTATATACCCGAAGTTTATTTCATCATTGGGTAGTGGTTGAAATTGGTTAATATCAAGGTCGGCGGGACTGGAAATAAATGCTTCAGGGCATTGATAAACAATATCAGGGCCTAAATGATAGCTCCTGGTTTCACTATTTATCTCAACGACCACGGGGCTTTTGGCAATACTGGCCTGTGCTGCAAAGATCAGCAGCAAACCAATGCACAAAGATAAGCTATTCTTTATTATTCTCAAGGTTTTCAGGCCCATCCTGATAAAACTCTTACTCACATAAATTCACTGCATGACTATGAATTATCTTTATTGAAATTTACAGTCCTATTTCTAAATTTCCTGCAGTTCACTTCGTTTCTACCTCTTAATAAAGCTCGCCACAACGCGTATACTACAGGCTCTATTATTTTCAAGTTAACTGTATTGATGTCTGACTCGCCTTTTCATCCTCGCTATTGGCCAACCTGGCTGGGTATTGCCTTGTTACGCTGCCTGGGATTGCTACCTTTTTCAGTACAGCTCTCGCTTGGCAAGGCTTTAGGTATTCTGTTGGCAAAAACGCTCAAAAGACGCCGCCACATCGCTGAAGTTAATATTGGTATTTGTTTTCCCGAGCTTTCTCCCGAAGAACAGCAACAATTGGTTGATGAAAGTATTATCTCTACCACTTTGGGGCTTATAGAGTCTAGTAATGGCTGGTGGGCATCCACCGAGAAGATTCATGAAATTTCTTCAGTAGAAGGCCTTGAGCTCATTGAGCAGGCACAAAATGAAGGACGCGGCGTTCTGCTCTTTGGCGCACATTTCACATCACTTGATTTATCAGGGCGCGTATTAGGTTCACGTATTGAGGCTGACGCCACTTATAAAGACCAAAAAAACAAGGCTCTTGATTACCAGATATTTCAGTCACGCAAGAAGTATTGCAAAAATATCATTCACAAAAATGAAATGCGTAAATTTATACGGGCACTGAAAGACAAGCGCGTTGTTTGGTATGCCCCAGATCAAGACTTTGGCAGAAAAGGTTCGATATTTGCCCCCTTCTTTGGCCGCTCTTGCGCTACACTTGCCGCTTCAGGCAAATTACTGAAACTCTCGAATGCAAAACCGCTTTTCTACAGCCATTATCGAGTAATAAAAGACGGAAAAACGCATTATCAGGGTATTATATCTGACCCATTCAATGATCAGTTTGGTGATGATGAACTGGCCAATGCCACACTGGTCAACAAAGCCATTGAAGATGCGATTCGCCCCTATCCTGACCAATATCTATGGGCACATGAGCGGTTCAGAACCCAGCAAAACAAAGACGATCCGAAGCCCTACACTATACGCAAAAAGAAAAAGAAGAAAAAAAATTAACTGCATTATAAAATACCCTAATGTATCCATTCTCTACTTTTTGGCTATACGCCCTTTATGAATAAAGCCTTACTTCATCCTAAGCATTGGCCTGCATGGTTTGCCATTTTCTGGCTGCGCTGCATTGCCCTGATGCCACTGCCATGGATTTTGTCGCTAGGCACTGTTCTGGGAAAACTTTCAGGCAAACTGCTTAAAGAGCGTCGCCATGTTGTTGAGGTGAACACCGAACTCTGTTTCCCTGAACTTTCAGAACCCGAGAAAAAAGCATTTACTGATAAGGTAATTATCTCTTCTATACTCGGCATGTTAGAAACAGCCTATAGCTGGTGGTGCAGCGATGAAGACTTGCTTGCTCGTAGTGATTACGAAGGCCTTGGGCTAATTGAGAAATACCAGACTGAAGGTAGAGGCATTCTTCTCATAGGCTCTCATTTCACCACACTTGATCTGGCAGGACGTATATTACGCCTGAAAATCGATGTTGACTCTTCTTACCAGAAACAAAACAACCCGGTTTTTGATCACTGTATTTTACAATATCGATTAAAGCGCTTT
>CBDUPD010000146.1:0-6315 GCA_965368985.1 uncultured Spongiibacteraceae bacterium
TGTGGAAAATGTTCTTGGTAATCCATATTTGTTTTTCAAGTCACAAATCAGCTGTGTTTTTTCAAGGTCATTTTTTAAAGCACCAAAGTTTGAGTCTGCCAGCCAGATGTTTTCAATGCCTGCTTTTACAACTGTTTCCCAATCTTTATATAAACGTTCCATGGGCCATTGGTTCATTTTTGTGCCTATTGCACCGGTACCCCATTCACAAAATGCACATTTATACGGGCAGCCACGGCTTGTCTCATAGGATATTGATTCATATAAAGGTTTGCCGTTTTTATCGCAAAGCTCGATGACGTCAAGAGGGCTGGGTATTTCTGCAAGATCTTTTATACGTTCACGTTTGGCTGTTGTAATAATTTTATGGTACTCATCAAGGTAGGCCAGTCCATCAATGTTAGAAAAATTATTGTCGTGGGCATCAAGTACTTCTGTAAGAGTACGTTCGCCTTCACCGAGAAAAATAAGATCAATAGGGTCATGTCCCAAATAATCTTCTGCTTGTTGTACGTGTGGACCACCAGCAATGATGAGTAAGTGTGGCAGGCTGTTTTTTAAATCAGCAACAAGACTTAAAAATTCAGCAGCATTCCATGTATAAAAACTCAAGCCGATAATGGGTTGCAGTCCTTGTTGAATAGCTTGTTTGGCAGTTTCAATAACTTCATTGTGCCATTGCTGTTGCCAGGCTAACACTTCATCTGAATCACGAAAATGAACAAGCTTTATATCTTGCTTGGCTTGATGTTTACCATGTTTTAAATAGTAAGACTTAAGTGTTGCTGTAGTGGTTGGTGCTGCATAAAACTGCTCTGAGTCCATGCTTAGCAGCCAGATTGGCCTTTTCATTGTGGTTCTCTTTATCATTGTTCTTCTAATGAGAACGAATTTAGCTGAATATTATTATCTTGCTGTTCGTTAAGCCGTTTCTCAAGTACAACTTCCCAGCCTTTATTATGCCAGTCCCCTAAAACAACTCGCTTGGCATCGAGGCCGTTTATTGTTAATGGGTGTATGGCAGGGCGGTGTGTGTGACCGTGAATCAAAGTAGTAATATTATGCTCTTGCATGATACGTTCTACCTCTCTGGGTGTGACGTCCATAATATCTTCAGTTTTACCGTCACTGGCGGTTTTGCTTTTTTCCCGTAATTGTCGGGCAAGTTCGCGGCGTTCTATAAGTGACTTTTTAAGCAGTTCTACCTTCATATCAGTGCTGCGAATGTATTCGCGAAAAGACTGATATTCAGTGTCTTCAGTGCATAGAGTATCTCCATGCATCAACAGAAAACTTTTTTCATTGTATTCAATAACAAAAGGGTCGGGAATCAGAATGCAGCCGGTTTGTAACTCAAAGCCTTTGCCAACAAGAAAGTCACGATTGCCATGCATAAAATAAATGTTAAGGCCGGCAGCCGTTTTTTGTTTCAGTTTTTGTCGGATATTTTCATGAAATTCCAGGTCGTCATCGTCACCAACCCAGGCCGCAAAAAAGTCACCCAGAATATACAGGGCTTCTGTATCTTCAGGAATATTATCAAGATAAGAGAAAAACGCCCGGCATATTTCCGGGCGTGTTTCATCGAGATGTAGATCAGATATAAAGCGTAAAGCCATAGGGGGCCTATTCGGCAACAGTTACCTTTTCAATAATAACTGGCTCAGCAGGAACATCCTGATGCATACCGCTTGAACCTGTACGTACCGCTTTGATTTTATCAACAACATCGGTACCGCCAGTGACTTTGGCAAATACCGCATAACCCCAGCCTTGTTGGCTTTTACTGGTGTGGTTAAGGAAGTTATTGTCTTTCACATTGATGAAAAATTGCGCACTTGCTGAATCGGGATCCATGGTACGAGCCATGGCGATTGTATAATTATCATTTTTAAGACCGTTATCAGCTTCATTGGGAATAGGGTCTCTGGTTGGTTTTTGGTTCATATCAACATCAAATCCACCACCTTGAACCATAAAATCGTTGATTACACGGTGAAAAATGGTTCCTTCATAAAAGCCTGAGTTAGCATAAGCCAAAAAATTCTCACAAGTTTTAGGGGCTTTTTCTTTATTTAGTTCAATTTCAATGTCGCCGTGATTAGTATGAAGGGTGATCATGTATTAATACCTTATATTGTGTGTTTACTGGAGCAATGAATGCGTATAATACGCGTTTTGTAAAAATCGTGAAACTGATTTAGGTTTTAGGGTTATTAGTAGTACCCATTTAAAGAAAAACAAGAGCACAAGCATGAGCACAGATAGCAAAGAAAGTACCGAAGCATCAAGCAAGTCAAATAACTTTATTAGCCATATCATAGAGCAGGATATTGCCAATAATACACATGGTGGCAAGGTGGTTACCCGTTTCCCCCCTGAGCCCAATGGCTATCTGCATATAGGTCATGCCAAGTCGATTTGTGTGAATTTTGGTTTGGCGAAAGAGTTTGGTGGTGAATGTAACCTGCGTTTTGATGATACAAACCCGAGCAAAGAAGAGCAGGAGTTTGTTGATGCGATTAAAGAAGACGTGCAATGGCTGGGCTTTCAGTGGGCTGGTGATGTGCGTTATGCCTCTGATTATTTTCAGCAGTTTTATGAGTGGGCAGTCTATCTGATAGAGCAGGGCAAAGCCTATGTGTGTGAGCTTTCAGCTGAACAGGCCAGTGAGTATCGGGGGTGGGCAACAAAACCTGGTAAAGATAGCCCCTATAGAGACCGCTCGATAGAAGAAAACCTCTCTCTGTTCGAAAAAATGAAAAATGGTGAGCTTGATGAAGGTGCTGCGGTTTTGCGCGCTAAAATCGATATGGCTTCACCGAATATGAATCTCCGCGATCCGATTCTCTATCGCATACGCAAAGCGACACACCACCAGACCGGTGATCAATGGTGTATTTACCCAAGTTATGATTTTGCTCATGGGCAAGAAGATGCTATCGAAGGTATTACTCATTCTATATGTACCCTGGAATTTCAGGATCATCGCCCTTTATATGAGTGGTTTATTGAAAACCTGCCTGTGCCGAGTAAACCTAAACAATACGAATTTGGCCGCCTGAATATCAATTATACCGTTACCAGCAAGCGAAAGTTGAAACTGCTGGTTGATGAAGGTGTGGTTAATGGCTGGAATGATCCACGTATGCCAACCGTTTCCGGTATGCGTCGCAGGGGGTATTCAGCTGCTTCAATCCGTAATTTCTGTGATGGCCTTGCTGTTGCCAAAACGGATGGGGTGGTAGATATTGCCCAGCTGGAACATGAAATACGTGATGATTTAAATAACAACGCGGCACGTGCCATGTGTGTGTTGAATCCGCTGAAGGTAACGATTGAAAACTTTGAGGGTGATGTAGAGTTGTTGAGTGTTGCCAATCACCCTAATAATGAAGAGATGGGCAAGCGTGAAGTTCCTTTTACACGTGAGTTGTATATTGATAAGACTGACTTTTCTGAAGATACAACATTAGGTCGTAAAAAGTTCAAACGCCTCGTAATAGGTGATTATGTGCGTCTTCGTGGTGCGTATGTCATAAAGGCAGAGGATGTTGTGAAAGATACCAGTGGTGAAATTATCGAGATAAAAGCCAGTTTGGTAGCTGATACACTTGGTGCTAACCCTCCACCTGAGATGAAGCCCAGAGGAGTTATTCATTGGGTTTCTGCTACTGAAGGTAAGCAGGTAGAGGTAAGAGTATATGATCGTCTGTTTACCGATGAAAATCCGGGTGCTTTACCCAGTGAAGGCGAAGACAACTTTTTGACTGTAGTAAATTATGATTCACTGCAAGTGTTAGAAAATTGTTGGCTTGAACCTGCAGCTGCCGCATGTGCTGCAGAAACCTGCTTTCAATTTGAGCGTGAAGGTTATTTTGTCAGTGATCGATATGATCATTCTGCCGACAAACCTGTGTTTAATAAAACAATTGGCTTAAGGGGTTAATTGATGCTGCATATCTATAATACCTTAACGCGTAAAAAAGAAATTTTTAAACCCTTGCAAGAAGGCAAGGTAAATATGTATGTCTGTGGCATGACGGTATATGACTACTGTCATTTAGGGCATGCTCGCGTATTGGTGGCTTTTGATGTTATTACACGTTATTTGCGAGCGAGTGGTTATGACGTTAACTATGTTCGAAATATTACTGATATCGATGACAAAATACTGAATCGTGCCAACGAGAACGGTGAGCATTTTACTGATCTTACTGAGCGTTTTATAGATGCCATGCATGAAGACGAAAAACGTTTGGCAGTTTTGTCACCTGATCAAGAACCAAAGGCAACAATGTATCTTGATGAGATCATCGAGATGGTTAAAACACTTGTGGATAAGGGTTTTGCCTATGCGGCTGAAAATGGTGATGTTTATTATGCCGTTGAAAAATTTGCTACCTACGGTGAACTCTCGAAAAAAAATATGGATGAGCTACTTGAGGGTGCCAGTGAGCGTACCAATGTAGAAACCGATAAAAAAGATCCTCGTGACTTTGCTTTATGGAAGTCTGCCAAAGCAGGTGAAGTGAGCTGGGATTCACCCTGGGGTAAAGGGCGTCCGGGTTGGCATATCGAGTGCTCTGCTATGTCGACCTGTTGTCTGGGTGATACTTTTGATATTCATGGAGGCGGTCCGGATTTACCTTTTCCACACCATGAAAACGAAATTGCCCAGTCTGAAGCTGCAACCGGTAAAAAGTATGTGAATTACTGGATGCATGCCGGAGCTGTTCGTGTCGATGATGAGAAAATGTCCAAGTCATTGGGTAATTTTTTCACCATACGGGATATTCTGGATAAATATCACTCAGAGGTAGTGCGCTTCTTTTTGATATCAAGCAACTATCGCAGTGCGATTAATTATTCTGAAGATAACCTGAAAGAAGCAAAAACAGGGTTGGACAGGTTTTACCAGTGCTTGCAAGGCTATGAGCAGGTAGACGCATTAAGCCTGGATGAACTGCAACAAACAGAAAGCTATAAAACCTTTGCTGCTGCAATGAATGACGATTTTAATACGCGTGAAGCCATCGCAGTGATGTATGGGCTGGTTAAAGAAATAAATTCAGAAGCAGCTGAAGGCCACAGAACAGCAGAAGCAAAAGTTGCAGAGCTAAAGGCATATGGTGATTTGTTAGGCTTTTTGCAAGCAGATCCGCAAGCATTTTTGCAGGCAGGTTCAGCTGAAGGTTTAAGCAGTGAAGAGATAGAGCAGAAAATTGCAGATCGTATTGCTGCAAAGAAAGCCAAAGATTATGCTTTGTCTGATAAGATTCGGGATGACTTGTTGAAACAAGGCGTGATTCTTGCAGATTCTCGTGAAGGTACTACATGGCGACGAGAGTAATTTTTTAGAAACCCATTGAATGAATAACAATAACAATAATAATACTCAGACAAATACCAACAAATTTCTTTCGGCATTTAATGTTGTAGAAAATTTCAAGGATATCTATCGCCGTCCCAATGATCGGTTTACTGCTATAGATGGCGTTCGTGCCTGTTCCATTTTGTATGTGGTGTTCTACCATGCTTTGTTAGCTGTTCTCATGGGGCATGAAGATCAGTTCCAGAGTTTTGTACAGCAAACTCCGTGGTATTTTCAATGGGTATTGATGGGCGATCGAGGTGTTGATTCTTTTTTTGTTATCAGTGGTTTTCTAATAGGGCAGATGCTTTTTAAAGAGCATTCGGTGGCCGGTAGTATTGATATCAAACGTTTTTATATTCGTCGAATGTTTCGTTTAGGCCCTACATATTATCTGATTATCGGGTTGTTCATGATTTTTATGGGCCCCGGTATTATTGAAAAAATCATGACAAAAACCGGGGTAGGGCTTGAAGAGGCAACAATGGCTTTCTACCAGCATATGTTAGCCTTCGCTCTCTATTTAAATAACTTTTTAAGTATGCAGAATAGTCATATTCACTTTGCCTGGAGTTTGGCAATAGAAGAGCAGTTTTATATTCTATTCAGTCTGTTTTTAGTCTTTGGTTTTTATCGTGTAAAAAATAGACTGCTGTTTATGGTATTGCTGTTTCTTTCTTCTTTTGTTGTTCGATTTGTTATTTTCTTACTCTATCCGGAGCTTCTGGTAACAGGTGATGAGTTGTTGGCGGGTTCACCAGAAATTATCGAATCCTATTGGGACGTTGTTTACGATAATCTATACACAAGATATGGGTCGATTCTTCCGGGTGTGATTCTGGCTTATCTTTATGTGCACCATTGGCCGGCTATTGAGAAGTTTATGACTCCGGCACGCAGTAATATGATTGTTGTATTCTCTACGATGTTGGTGATTACCC
>CBDUPD010000147.1:0-6312 GCA_965368985.1 uncultured Spongiibacteraceae bacterium
GGGTCACACCCGGCCGCCTGGGCCGTCTGGTTATTCTTGAAACCACACTCATGGACAGCATAGGCCTGGCACTGGGAGTTCTTCTGGGATTAGCATTAACGACATGGTTAAGTGTGGTCGGATTTTACTACCCTGGCATGGAAGAAATGGCCGCCAAGTTTAATGTTGAAGAGCGCATGTACCCTGAAATCTCCTTAATTTCTACACTTCTTGGCCCGAGCGTTATCTTTATTGCCAGTATATTAGCCTCGCTTTACCCGGCACTACGAATACACCTGCTACAACCTGTTACTGCCATGAGGGCTGCCTGATGCATACACCTCTGGCAGCATTAACCACACTCGCCTGGCGTAACTTATGGCGTAACTATCGCCGCACAATCATTATGCTGGCAGCAATTGCTATTGGTGTTTGGGCCATGATCTTCATGACAGCCCTGATGCGTGGCATGGTTGATGAGATGATAAAAGACTCTATTCAAACCTTAGTCGGTCATGTGCAAATTCATCACCCCAGCTATCGCGATGACCCCAATATTACCAACAGCATACCGGAGCCGAGTGGCGCACTGCTCAACACTCTCAACAATCCACCAGTCAAAGCCTGGACTTCACGTATACGTGTTCCCGCTGTTATCTCCAGCGAAAGAGAATCCAAAGGGGTGATGTTAGTTGGCATAGACCCGCAGAAAGAACAACAGCTTTCTTTTATTGCTGGCAATATTGAACAGGGCGAGTTTCTGAAAACACCCGAAGACAAAGGCATAATTATCGGCAAAAAGCTGGCCAAACAACTCGAAACACGCCTGGGCAAACGTATTGTTATTATGAGCCAGGACCCCGAGAACACTATCGTTGACCGCGGTTTTCGTATTGTTGGTATTTATAAAGCCAAATTACCCAGTCTTGAAGAGCAATATGTTTTTATAGGGCTTTCCAGCGCACAGATGTTACTCAAACTGCCCGATCAGGTTTCTGAAATAGAAGCCATAGGTAGTGACTACCGACCAAAATATGTCGATAAGGTTTTCAATACGATACAGAAAGCCACACCGGAGAATCAGGAAGTTCTTCCCTGGTATCAACTCGACAGCTATCTGGGAACCATGCTTGATGTTATGGACGGTTTTGTTGTTGTCTGGGTAATTGTCATATTTGCCGCTCTCTCTTTTGGTTTGGTGAACACCCTGGTTATGGCAATATTTGAACGTGTAAGAGAAATAGGATTAATGCAGGCACTGGGCATGAAACCCTCAAGTATCATGCTACAAATACTGCTTGAATCGCTAATCTTACTATTACTCGGATTATTGATTGGAAATGTTTTATCCTTTTTAAGTATTCAACCACTAAAAAGCGGCATTGATATTTCGATAGTTGCACAAGGCATGGAGATGATGGGTTCTGCCAGCATTTTATACCCTGCCCTGAAATTGTCTGATGTTATATTGGCAAATGCTATTGTCATTATTCTGGGCCTGCTCGCCAGCTGCATACCGGCCTGGCGAGCATCACGCTACGAACCCATTGAAGCCCTTACCAAGAATTAGAAGCAAAAATATAGAAAGTAAACACGAAAAACAAAATATAGAACACAAGATTATGAGCGCAGTTATTTGCAAACAGTTATGTAAAACCTTCCAGCAAGGTGATGAAACTATTACCGGGCTTGATCATGTTGACCTTGAGATCAGTAGCGGCGGCTTTGTGTGTCTTTCAGGACCATCTGGCTCAGGTAAAACAACCCTGCTAAATGCTATTGGAGGTTTAGACAAGCCAGATAGCGGCAGCATCAGTATTGCTGGTAATTCTATCGATACATTAAGCAAAAGCGACATGGCCAATATGCGCCTGCACAGTATCGGTTTTGTTTTTCAGGCCTATAATCTTATCCCCGTATTAACTGCCAGAGAAAACGTAGAATTTGTTATGCAGGTACAGGGAATACCTGCATCTGACAGAAGAAAAAAATCTGACGATATTCTTAAAGAAGTAGGACTTGAAGGAATGGAAGACCGTAGACCAGCCCAGCTATCAGGTGGCCAACAACAACGTGTAGCGGTTGCAAGAGCAATCGTATCGAAGCCGGCACTGGTCTTAGCCGATGAGCCAACAGCCAATCTTGACTCCAAAAGTGCTGAACATTTAATGGATCTGTTTGTTGAACTCAATAAAAACCATAACGTAACATTTGTTATTGCTACTCATGACGAACGGGTGATGGCTTATGCCAAACGACTTATTCGTATGGTAGATGGAAAGATTGTTAGCGATGAACAAACCGGCTGTTAAATCATGCTAATCAATACCCGGCTGAAAAATATTATAACTGCCTTTACCGTCACACTATGCCTTTCGATGCAGTGTAAGGTCGCACAGGCTGCTGACTGGCAGTATTCCTATTCAGGACATAGCAAATACCAGTTTATTTATAAGTCCTATCCTGATGATAGCCTCTTTCGTGATCTGGCAGGCGCCAACACCAAAGACAACAATCTTGATATTCGTTTGAAAGGCTCTATTGATAGCAAACATTGGGATGCCAACATTGACTACCAACTTATCGGCATTTATGGAGATAGCCTTAAAGCATTTAAGTCACTATCACAAACATCCTTATCACCCGCCACAGTTATTAATGACGATACCCGTCTCTGGGATCTCACCTATGTATTTGAAGAAGAAAACAAACACGCCGTGTTACACCGGCTAGATAGAATCAATATTGGATACACAGGGGACAAAACTGTTATTCGCATTGGTAGACAAGCTGTTAGCTGGGGTAATGGATTAATGTACTCACCCATGGATATCTTTAACCCATTTGACCCAACGTCTATTGATAAAGAGTATAAAACAGGTGATGACATGCTCTACGCACAATACCTGAACAGCCATGGCGATGATATACAACTGGTTTACGTGGCAAGACGCGATATAACGACCAGCAATATCGAATCAAAAGCCGCATCTCTTGCAGTAAAGTACCATGCTTTTCTGGCCAACAATGAATATGATCTTTTATTAGCCCGTCATTACAACGATGATCTTCTCGGTATTGGCGGTGCTGGTAATTTGGGAGAGGCTGTATGGCGTGGTGATTTAATATTTACATTGTTAGACGACAAAACAGCTACCGGGGAAAATGATGATAAGTCGATAACATCAGTAGTCACCAGCCTTTCATATTCATGGATACTGTGGGATACAAACTTCAGCGGTAATATCGAATACTTTCACAATGGTTTTGGTGAACATGAGCATAACTATGATAAGCTATTGACTAATACCGCCTTGATAGAACGCCTCACCCGTGGTGAACTTTACACAATGGGCAAACATTATATTGCCGCTGCAACCACAATAGAATTAAACCCGCTATTACTATTTTCACCCACTGTATTTATCAATATCGAAGACCAATCATCACTGGCCCAACTGCTCTTGCAATATGACTGGCTACAAAACCTTCAGCTGTTAACAGCGATCAGCATACCTTCAGGAAAAGACAATACGGAGTATGGAGGAATAAAGAGTGGAATCAATAACAAGTTGTTATCGACAGGCCCCAGCCTGTTTATGCAACTATCCTGGTACTTTTAAAATACTTTAGCAAACATGAAACAACCCGGGAGCTAATAAAGCTAGGGAACCAGCAGAATTACTTTAACTGAACTATCGACTTTAGAAGCATCAATATACCCAATCGCATCTTTATTACTGGAAATATATTTTTTCATCGCCTCAGTATCACTAACCACTCTCGGCGGCTTACCTTTGGATGAAAACAACATTCTGGCCCAATAAGAGTTAAGGTTCCCCTCATCCTTTTTAAGCACTAACTTAATAAATATAGCTCGATCAGCAGAATCTGTATCCTGATCAATTGGCGATACGTCAGTCCCATCTGGAAAAGCCCTGGCCTTACCCAGATAAATTTTTCGCACCTGTGTAGCGTTTAATGTATTGCCATTATCCGGATGAACAATTACCGCAACAGCAGCAAATGCCGGAGCCGAGAACCCTGTTGTTAAAAGGGCGCTGAATAGAAATATTTTTAAAATTCTCATAGCAATCCCCTTAGAAGACCAGGTCCAGGCCAATACGATAGGCCGACGGTGATCGTTCATTCTCCTCCAGTGTTAAATATGAAGGACTGTTAGCATCTTCCGTTTCAAACAAAAACTCATCCATATCCTGGGCTATATACTCAAACTTGAAAGCAGCCTGTGGGTGGAAATCCCAACGGGCAGAAAACATATACTCTTTAGTCGTAAAATCTTGCTGACTTCTAACAATACCTTCAACCAGAAATGCAGTTGAACTGTTAACCACATTATAGTCTCTGATTAAATCATCGTTTGGTGTACCTTTACGATTACCATAAGTAAAGCTTAGCGTAATTTTAGGAGAAACTTTTCCACCAACCGTCATATAATAAGCATCGGTCTCATTAATAACCAAATTACTATCATAGCTAGCATTCATTATCTCGGCTATCCAAAACACTTTTTCAAAGGTGAACTCAAGACTGGCCCCCATATAGGTTAGTCGATCATCCTGAAGCACGATATCATCGTAAACAGAACTGTCTTCCGGAACTGCATCAGCAATAAAATCAATACTGCTATTATCATTAAGCGCAAGAATACCTGTGGAATAGACAGCACGTAAAGCAACCCACTCCCAATCCAGAGTCCATGATGCACCTAAAATCTCGTCAACCAGCAACTCGCTCTCTTCACCATTACTGATCACCGTATCTTCATTAGAGCCAGCATAAACAATTAACTCAGAAGTCCAGTCACCAATATCAGTCACATAACTTAACTTGGCACCTTCCATGCTCTGGATAAATGCGCGGTGATAAACAGCATCGGGCGGGTACATCCACTGATAAGCATAACCAACATCCATATAAGAAGAATATTTATAGAGAGGCATACGGGTTCTGCCTACATCCAACCTTACTTCTGAAGTTAGCCGAAAAGCCAGATAGGCCCAATCAAATTCAGGATCAAAATCGGTATAACCATAAGAGATAACCTGGGTCGCAAATGCGATATTCTTTACAAATCCTACATCCTTTGCCAACTCGGCATCCATACGCAAACCCAATTTGCTGTAATCACGGTACTCACCTGAATTGGTAATATCACTAATGGGAACCTGAACATTACCTTCGTCGCTATCAAGTGTCTTGGCATAGGCAAACGATGCAAACCCGGCAAAATGAATATCCTCCCGGTCAGCATAAGCAAACTGACTTAATGACAGAGAAGCAAAAACAGCACCACAAAGGCCATGCTTCAACAGCTTATTTATTTTCATAATCAATAGACCCCAGTCCCATCAATTTCCACTTAATCATTAACAACAGATCACATCAAAATATTTTTTATTATCTATTTCACGGTACTATTACAACCACCTTCACCGATTCATCAACCAGTTTGGCATCAATATAACCAATGGCATTCTTGTTAGAAGCAATCAACTGTTTCATTGCTTTCGAATCATTAATTACTTTAGGCGGCTTACCTTTTGATGAAAACAGCATTCTCGCCCAATAGGAATTAAGATTACCCTCATCTTTCTTTAATACCAGCTTGATAAAAACAGCCCTGTCTTCCTGACCGGTATCCTGATCGACGGGCAATACCTCCATACCATCAGGGAAAGCCCGCGACTTACCCAAAAATATTTTTCGCACCTGGGTTGAATCGAGTGTATTGGGATTATCCGGATGTATAATAACAGCCACCGCTGCAAATGCCGGCATAGAAAACCCTGTTGTTAAAAGGGCGCTGATTAATAATGTTTTTAAAATTTTCATATCACCCCCCTTAAAAGATTAAGTCCATGCCAATGAGAATAGCTTGCGGTTTGGCGACTATTCCTGAATCATTCTCTTCAGACCTCTGAATCAAATGTTCAAATTTTAGCGCCACCTGTGAATGAATATCCCAACGTGCCGAGAATGTTAAGTTTTCTACTTCATAGTTCTGGAAGTTTTCAACCTCTTCTTTAAAACCTGACTGCACACCTATGATCAAATCGTTATAAGCTGCCTCGGTATCACCTTGAGGATCCTGAATTTTGTATTGATCAAACTGCGTCCAGGTATCTTCAACTGCTTCATCTATATCAAGACCATAAGTAAGACTTAAGGCTACCTGCGGAATGGGACGCCCTCCTACCATCAAATAAAACGAATTCAATATGGGAACCGCAATATTCGAGTCAACCTCTATGCGCGTCAGTTCAGTAACGGCAAAAAATACACCTATATCAACAGATGCCCCTATACCAT
>CBDUPD010000148.1:0-6307 GCA_965368985.1 uncultured Spongiibacteraceae bacterium
ACGGCGCGCAATGGCTAGACCTAGTCCGGTTCCCTGCGTTTGGGTTTGCTCTGCCCCCAGACGTTCAAATGCAACAAACAGGTTATCCATTTGATTTCTGGTTAACCCGGCACCTGTGTCCTGAACTTCCACTTTCAGATAATTATCTGGACACTCTGAACAGGAAATAAAGACCGATCCGTTTTTCCTGTTATATTTAATAGCATTCGATAACAGGTTCAACAGAACCTGTTTAAACCTTATATAATCAGTATGAATAAAATAATTTGAAGAGCTTGAAATATTATCAACTATTTTTATTGTGTTTTTTCTGGCTGATAATTCGATTAACACAAGACATTCAGATATCAGCTGATTCAGACTGAAAGTCGTCAATAGTAAATCAATCTTTCCGGCCTCAATTCTCGACAGGTCCAGAATCTCGTTAATCAAGTCAACCAGATGGTCTCCCGCCTCGTGTATATATTGAATTTTCTCTCTATTTTCTTCGCTCAAGTCTTCGCTATCAAGCATAAGATCAGAGAAACCCATAATAGCTGTCAGAGGCGTTCTCAACTCATGACTCATGCTTGAAATAAAACGGGATTTGGCGCGACTCGCTTCGTCTGCCAGCTCTCTTGCCTCTAACAATGTTTGATTGGTTTTCTGTAAAATCCTCTCTGTTTCTTTACGTCGACCAATCTCACTTGCCAACCTTCTATTATAAAAATATAGAACCATAACGATACAGAGAAAGGCAGCCAAAGACTTCCAAAACAAACTATAGTCAACCTGCTTTCTATACGGAATGTTTATCCACTTATCATATATATCATTGCGCTCTTCCTCACCAATGGATTCAAGCGCCTCCGTCATTAATACCGTTAACTCTGGCCAATCACTTCTTATCGCAAAGCGCTGACCATTCGTTTTTATATCATAGGGCCCAGCAACTTTAAGATTGGTGATACCGTTTTTCCTGATATGAAATACATTAACACCAATCACTCCAACATAGGCATCAGACTCTCCGGTAGCAACAGATTGTAAACCCTCCAGAGGTGTATTAACCCAGTTTGGTTTAATACTCTTTTGCTCTTTTACCAGCTGATCACTGGATGAATATCCTTCAACCAATGCAACAGTCAAGCCCTTCAAGTCTTCTCTATTTTTAATAGAGATATTATCTTCCCTGGTCATAATCACCAGAGGTGTAGGAATATAAATAGGCGTAAAGTTAAAAAATTCTTTTCTCTCTTCTGTTTTAGTGGCTGTAGCTATAACATCTAACTGTTTTTCTTTTCCGCCACGCAAAATTTCTGACCAGGACAAATCGGGTACTACTACAAATTTAATTCCGACTTTCTCACTAATCAAATCAATAAAGTCTGGAGCGATACCGACATAGTCACCTTTGTCATTAACATAACTATAAGGCGCATAACCACCATCAATCCCGACTTTCACAACAGGGTGCTGCTTCACCCATTGTATTTGCTCATCAGTAAAAATCATCTGCTTTTCATAAGCAGTGAACTCCAGCCATTTTTTACTAAGCAGTAGTTTTTCTTCTCTACTAATAGAAGTTAAAGCTTTAGACAATATGCTGAACAGCACAGGGTTATCTTTTTTTACGCCCCTATGCAGAGATGGATTAGACAACCCACCCATTTCAACATCCCCAATAATTTTAAGATTAGGAATAAAATTATTTTCCAGCGTATAAGAAACCAACCCGATACTGTCGATATAGGCATCTGCGTTTCCCAATGAAACAGACTTAATGCCTTCTATCACGGTATCTACCACCACAACTTCAATATCGGGATAATCCTGTATCAGGGTATTGGTTATAACAAAATCTCTTACACCAGAGACTCTTTTTCCATTCAGGCTCTCTATATTGGTGATATTGTTATTATTTTTTTGCGCCACAATGACAGAAGGTTGGGAAAAATAACTGGCAGTGAAGTTCATAAATTGACTTCGATCTTCGTTAATATAAACAGCAGGCATAATATCGATATCACCCTGCTTAAACATTTCAAATAGCTCTGCCCAACTGTAACCATTAATAAAATTGAGCTGCAATCCCGTCTTCTCAGCGATAAGCTGTATTACATCAATAGAATATCCCAAAGGCTCACCTTCAACCGCATAGTCAAAGGGAGGCCAATCAACTTCATTGGCAACATTGATGACAGGATTGGCCTGAATCCATTTCTGTTCAGTTTCAGTTAAATTCAAAGGGTTGGAGTTATTAGTTTCTGCAGGCAAGCAGACAGGAAAGAGAAAGAGCAATCCCGTCATCAAGAAGTGTATTTGTTTAACTATTCCCTTATTCATATTATTTTTCTTTTTATCAATGAGGCTTAATCACAAGACAAACCCGCATTTCACATCCTTTCACAGCTGATTTCAAAAACTGTCACTGTAACAATAGTGGAATAACCTACCGAAACCAAGCTTTTCACGACTAAAACAAAGAGAATGATTACAACGCCAAATACCTCTCATAAAAAACATTAAAATAGCGCCTGATTCAGTAATAATACTGGAAAAATACGTTGAACTTGTCTATCAATAAATAAAGACTCTAACTATTGGTTCGACACACACATGGACACCTCTACCCACAATCTCAGCACATTGTTTCAACAACTCGGTCTACCTGATTCTGAAACTGATATAGAACGCTTTATTGCATCCCATAATATTGAACCTACAGCCAGAATCATAGATGCTTTTTTCTGGAATGACTCGCAGGTTTCTTTTTTAAAAGAAGCACTTACGGATGACTCGGATTGGGCCGAACTTGTTGACTACCTGGATTGCCTGCTCCGGCATTACGAGGACCCTGACAATCAGTTTTATGAGATAGATACTGATCTATTTCTGGACTAGAGTTTACGGGCAATTAACAATCCATCAGCTACCGGTAGCAATACCATTTCGACTCTTTGATCTTGATGCACAGAACGATTGCACTTATCGATACCCATTGTTTCCTCATCAACCGGGTTAACGACCTCACCACTCCACAAAGCATTATCAATAAGAATCAAGCCTCCCGGTTTTAGCAGCTCTAAGGTTTTTTCGTAATAATTCAGGTAATTATCTTTATCTGCATCGATAAAAACCCAGTCAAATGAACCCGCTTCCAGACTTAAACTCTCCAGAGTTTCCAGAGCTGGAGCTATTCGTAATTCAATTTTATGGTTCACTTCGGCTTTTGACCAATATTGCTCAGCAATGGCCGTCCATTCACTTGAAATATCACAGCAGATTAACCGGCCATCTTCAGGCATTGCCAGTACTGTTGCCAATGCGCTATAGCCAGTAAAGGTACCTATTTCAATACCTTTTTTTGCTCCTGACATTTTCACCAGCATCTGCATAAATGCACCCTGCTCAGGTGCAATTTGCATATTCACTCTGGGATGGTCGTGCATATCATCACGTAACTGTTTTAAAACAGGGTGTTCCCGAAATCCTGTTTCCTGAAGATAAGCATTAATTTCGGGAGTGATCGTCAGTGTTTTGATAGACATAGCTAGGCCTTATATACCGGGGCTTCTTGCATTTTTACAGGTAGATAGAAATGTTGATCTTGTTCCACCCACTGCCAATGAACGTCATCAACAGTCTGTTTAAAAAAGTATTGATAACGCTGCTTAACAAACTCTTCGATCCACTCTCTATCAATTACATCATAGACCAACATTAGCTCTATCTGACCTTCCAGACGCAAGCGATCACCAGGACTAACATCATGACCTTGCTGCAAAGATTGATAGATAGCCTCGATGCGCTCAACCAAAAATTCTTTTATTGAAATTTCATCCAACATGTCTAACCACCTTTTTAACTATCTGCCATTGCTCAAGCTTCGCCTCAAAACTAATAGCTGCATTTGCAGGACTTGTTGAAGGAAGACTTATCAACTCTATTTTCTGACCCTCAAGCAATGGCAATACCTGTTTTTTAAAGGCCTGCTCTGCAGCCTTACCATTAAAGCAAAGGGTATGAATCGCGGGGAACTGCTCAAGCAGTCGCTTGAAATTGTTTATTTCTGCTGTCTTTTTATCAATCGCCGAATCCAGGCTACCGGCACGATAGCACTTGGCATAGACATCCCATAAACCCACAAAATTATCATTTAATAACTGTAGACGTTGATCATATTCAGATGAAGAACTTATCGAAAAGAGCGACTCGATAATCGCCCAAAATGCGTTTCGAGGGTGGGCATAATATTGCACATCTTGCAAAGATTTTATTCCGGGCATACTACCTAAAATTAAAATCTGCGTATCGCCTCTTACCTGAGGTGAAAAACTTTTAGACCAAGCCAATGACTATCACCCGAGATTATTATTCTACTCTGTTTCTGGCCTACTCTGCTTCTGCCCTAACCTGGCGACGCAAAACTTTACCCACATTGGTTTTTGGCAATTCATCTCTAAAGAAAATACGCTTAGGCACTTTATAGGCAGCCAGGTCTTCCCGGCAATGGGCGATAACTTCTTCTTCGGTTACCCCTTCTCGAGCTTTTACCACATAGGCATGCACGACCTCACCTGATTTGGGATCATCATGTCCAATAACAGCCGCCTCTAAAATACTCGGATGGGAAGTAATCACATCTTCAACTTCGTTAGGATAAACATTAAAGCCAGAAACGTTGATCATATCTTTTTTACGATCAACTATTTTCAGATAACCATCTTCACTTAATGTGGCTATATCACCAGTCGATAACCAACCATCAACAATAGTTTCAGCTGTCTCTTTATCACGCTGCCAATACCCCTTCATCACTTGAGGCCCTTTAACAAAAAGTTCACCTACCTCACCAACTCCCACACTATTCCCATCATCATCACGAATATCAACTTCTGTCGATGGCACAGGAACCCCTATTGTTCCAATACGATTACCATTACCGCTATTTACAGATACAACTGGCGAGGTTTCTGTTAAACCATAACCTTCACAAATTTCACACCCGGTAATTTTTTCCCACTCCTCGGCAGCAAAACGTGTAAGAGCCATACCACCAGAAAGCGTCATCTTCAGTGATGAAAAATCCAGCTTCTTAAAATCTTCATTGTTACACATGGCAACAAACAGGGTATTCAAGCCACAAAACCCTTGAAACTTCCATTTTCCTAACTCCTTTATCAAGCCTGGCAAATCCCGTGGATTGGGAATAAGTATGGTATGACCACCTTTCGTCATTGCTATATAACTGATAATAACCGCATAGATATGATAAAGCGGTAACGGCTGCACAATGATATCGCCATCTTCTGTCAAACCATAGGTATCAAAAATCGGGTCTGCCTGCAGGGTATTGGCAATAATATTTCTATGCGTCAGCATGGCTCCCTTGGCAACTCCTGTTGTACCACCGGTATATTGCAAAACCGCCACATCATCAGCTTTTGGCGATACATTTTGAACAATAACACCTTTACCCTTGCTCATTACATCAGTAAAACGAATAGCACCGGGAATTGAATAAGCGGGCACCATTTTTTTTACATGTTTGATCAGAAAATTCATAATTTGACGTTTTGGGGCTGGGTGCAGGTCAGCAAGCTCAGTAATAATTACTGTATCTACAGGCGTCTCTTGTACTACTGAGGCCGCTGTAGCGGCAACATTCGCCAAAACAACCAGAGCCTTGGCTCCGGCATCACAAAACTGATGTTCCAGCTCACGCTCGGTATATAAAGGGTTGGTATTGACCACAACCAGGCCAGCACGCAATGCACCTAAAACCGCCACAGGGTATTGGATAATATTCGGTAACTGAATAGCTATTCGGTCGCCAGGTTTAAGATCTGTATGTTGTTGCATGTAAGCAGCAAAAGCGTTGGCATATTCATCAAGCTCATTATAGGTAATAGTTCTGCCAAGGCTGGTAAATGCCGGCCTTTCACGATATTTGTTAATAAGTTCATCATACATTTCCTGCAAGTTTGCATACTTGTCAGGATCAATATCAACAGGTAGTCCAAGCGCTTTCAGGCGTTCATCAATAGCGTTCTTTAACATGGCTTTTTCCTAAAATCAGGCAATTTGTTAATTATTGGTAAGCTTAGCTCAAATCGTTTCAGAAAGAAAAGCCAGCTTTTGATAAAAAACGTTATGCACCAATATCTTGCAAAAAGATATTGGCCACAGGTGTATCAATAGCTGCAGCAATAGCCATTATGGTCTGTTTTTCAACCATCTCTATTTCACCATCAATTTTGGCCGCTTCTATTAATGCCTTGATAATACGTGACTTTAACAAGGGGTAGGCAGCTGTTATTTTTTG
>CBDUPD010000149.1:0-6302 GCA_965368985.1 uncultured Spongiibacteraceae bacterium
GTGAAGAGGTCAAACAGGTTATCTATGGGGATGTTGTTCAAGCAGTTGCAACCCAGGAAAACAATTCAAGAGATGGCGTAAATTATCAACATGGCATGCTGGATGGGCGTCATGTATTGCTTGTAGATGATGACAAAAGAAATCTATATTCAATCTCTGCTGCACTTGAAGCTGAGGGTGTTTATGTTGATGCAGTAAAATCAGGGGCTGAAGCTTTAGCCATGCTTAAAAGGAAAAATAATATTGATATAATTCTATTGGATATTATGATGCCTGAAATGGACGGTTACGAAGTATTGCGTCAGATACGTGATAACCCTTTATTAAAACATCTGCCAGTAATTGCCCTTACGGCAAAAGCCATGGTGGGTGATAAGGAAAAATGCTTCGCAGCAGGCGCCTCTGATTATCTATCAAAACCCGTTGATACCAAGGCATTAATCGCTTGTATGTACTCGCATATTTCTCATGCAGATAACGCAGTGAATGGCTAAGTCTAAAAATTAATCCCAATGCATGCTTGTGTGTATTTGCCATACGTTCAATGTGCAAATACAATGCATGTTTATTTTCTTCAGTAGTTCACGACATGTTTCAAGAAGTGATATCAACAGTAAGATCAGCTCGCCGTCTGGGTGAAACCAGTTTAGCAATGAATAAGCTGGGACTACGCTGGTTGCGACGTAATGAGGATGATTCGTTCCCTTATCTATTGAGTGAGACAATGCAAAGTCTGGGGGCAACGTATATCAAGCTGGGTCAGTTAATAGCCAGTTCGCCGACAATCTTTCCACAGGATTATGTAGATGCTTTTCAAACCTGTCTTGATCAGACAGAGCCGTTACCTTTTGAAGTGATTAAGCCGATATTGGAGGCGGAGTTAGGGGTAAAATTAAAAACCCGATTTAGAAATATTGAGCGTACTCCGCTTGCCTCTGCATCTATTGCACAGGTGCATTCGGCAACCCTGGTAACTGGTGAAGATGTTGTTATAAAAATACAACGGCCAGATGTAAAAAAAATGCTGGAGACAGATTTTCATTTTTTACATTATTCAACACAGTTGATTGAAATGATTAACCCGAAAGCCTGGAAAACATCAGTAAAGGATATAGTTCAGGAGATTAGAAATGGCATGCTTGAAGAGTGTGATTTTAGGCAAGAAGCTGACAACATTGAAGAGTTCGACCGGTTTTTAGAGTCGATGGCTATTGAGCATGTCGTTGTGCCCAAAGTATATCGGGAGCTGTCAACTGAGAAAGTATTGGTGATGGAGCGTTTTTATGGCGTGGCTATTAGTGATATAGAGGGTGTAAGGAAAATAACGAATGATCCTGAGTTTGCTTTAATACAGGCATTGGATACCTGGTTTATGAGCCTGAAGCAGTGCCAGATATACCATGCTGACCTGCATGCAGGTAATGTCATGATGCTCAATGATGGCCGTATAGGCTTTATAGATTTTGGTATTGTTGGGCGCCTTTCAGAAATAACCTGGGAAGGGCTGACATCGCTAGCTGTATGCGTACCCGCCAGTGATTTCGATGGCCTGGCTTTGGCATTAAGCAAAATTGGTGCAACCAAAGAACAGATTGATCTGAAGCGCTTTGCCAAAGACCTGGAGTCTCTCTGGAAAAGCATTGCCAGTGATCAGGCGGTGAATAATGATGATCCCGATACTTTCTGGAAAGCGGTAATGGTAGATTTTTCTGCTATCAGTCAACGTCATGGAATCCGTTTTCCGAGAGAATTTACCTTATTGGTCAAACAATTTCTCTACTTTGATCGTTATATACGTCTTTTGGCACCCGAGATAGACATGTTTGACCCTGAACGAATGGATATTATTGGGCTAGACGGTTAAAATACACCCAAATGTCACTTTAAAGAAATCATTGAGAGAGTATTGTGGAAGATTCTTCGTTGCTGGAACTTGTCGAACTGTCTGATGGTGCTATCGCCCTTAAGCGTGTAGATGATGATAGCAAGCCATTGGTTAAAATTCGTTTTTCAGATGAGTCTGAGTTTGCTCTTGATAAAATGAAAATGCTAATTGCTCGCGCCATGATTGAGGCCGGGATAGATGCATTTGCTGAGTTGAATTCTTCACATGAAGAGGATGAAGAAGATATTCTAACCTTGCATTAATTGATGCCGGTTTTTACCACTGCCAGCATAGTAAAAAGAAAGATGACTATCCAAGTAATTCCTCGATAACACCCTGATAGATTTGAGCCAATGGTTCAAGGTCTCCAACACTAACACATTCATCAATCTTGTGAATCGTCAGGTTACAAGGACCCATTTCCACGACCTGAACACCGGTAGGTGCAATAAAGCGTCCATCAGATGTGCCTCCTGTGGTAGAAAGTTCTGTATCAATACCGGTAACATCTTTAATGGCTTTAACGGTCGCATCTACCAATTCACCACTTGGGGTTAGAAACGGTACACCGCTTAATTGCCAGTCTATTTCATAATCAAGATCATATTTATCAAAGATGGCGTGAGTTGTTTCTTTTATATCGTCTGCTGTTAATTCGGTTGAATAACGGAAATTAAATAACGCTTCAAGTGTGCCAGGAATGATATTGGTAGCACCTGTGCCGCTACTGATATTAGATACCTGGCATGAGGTGGCAGGGAAGAATTCATTGCCTTCATCCCATACAGTTGTTGTGAGTTCTGCTATTGCAGGCGCTGCTTTGTGTATGGGGTTGGTTGATAGGTGAGGGTAGGCGATATGACCCTGCACCCCCTTTACAGTCAACTTTGCGTTCAGGCTGCCGCGACGGCCATTTTTAATGACATCACCCAGAGTGTTAGTGCTTGAGGGTTCTCCAATCAGGCAATAGTCGATTTTATCTTTTCCTGTCAGCCATTCGATAACTTTTACAGTGCCGTTTATTGCGGGGCCTTCTTCATCGCTGGTGATGAGAAAGGCGATACGCCCTTTAGGGTCTGGATTATTTTTAATAAATCTTTCACAGGCAACTATCATGGCGGCCAGGCTGGCTTTCATATCTGCAGTGCCACGGCCATAGAGTACGCCGTCGCGTATTTCAGGTTTAAACGGGTGGCTTTGCCATTTTTCAATCGGGCCTGTAGGCACAACATCCGTATGGCCTGCGAAACAAAGCAATGGACCACTATTACCATAAACTGCCCAGAAATTATCGACATCATCAAAACGTAATGGAGTACAAGAGAATCCAATAGCGGAAAGACGATCCATCATCATTTTCTGACAACCTGCATCTTCAGGTGTTAATGATTCACGTTCGATTAGTGCTTCTGTCAGTTCGAGTGTTTTATTGCTCATAGCTTTCGTATCTGTATGTCTGGCTGTAGGTCGGGATTTATCCCGACATTACAATGTAATAGAAGGTACTAGTCGGGATAAATCCCGACCTACAATCTAATGATTAGTTATGTGCGTGAAGTTCGTGATTCAACTCTATAGCAGACTTATTGGTTAATACTTCAATCGCACCATTAATGGAATTGCGACGGAATAATAAGTCAGATTTACCTGCAAGATCACGAGCTTTGGCTTTTTCTACGGCAGCGCCATCGGCATCAAGCAGTTGTACGACAGAGCCTGCAGTAATGTATAGGCCAGCTTCAATAGTGCAGCGATCTCCTAAAGGAATACCTACACCGGCATTGGCGCCAATAAGGCACTCTTTGCCGATAGAGATAACAACAGCATTACCGCCTGACAGTGTGCCCATCGTTGAACAGCCACCACCAAGGTCTGAACCTGCTTCAACAAATACACCTGCTGATATGCGGCCTTCAATCATGCCTGGGCCAGCTGTGCCCGCATTAAAGTTAACAAAACCTTCATGCATAATGGTTGTGCCTTCTCCAAGATAAGCGCCAAGACGCACACGAGCAGTATGGGCAATACGTACGCCAGAAGGTACAACGTAGTTAGTCATTTTAGGAAATTTATCAACTGACATAACTTCTATGATTTTGCCATCCATGCGGGCTTGAAGTTGACGTTCAGATAATTCGCTTAAGTCGATAGCACCTTCATTAGTCCATGCAACATTCGGTAATAAACCAAAAATACCATCAAGTTTAATTTGATGTGGCTTAACCAGGCGATGAGAAAGCAGGTGAAGTTTTAAATAGGCTTCAGGTGTCGATGTTGGAGCATCATCGGTAGCCAGTATGGTAGCTACCAATGGTTGTGAAGACTGACTAAGTTGCAGGGCGAGATCAGCCAATTCTCTTTCGCCGGCATCTCTTAGCAGGTCTGCAAGTGTTTGCATGCATTCATTAGTTGCTTCAATAGCAGCATTGCCTTCTTCGTAATCTAACTCAAGTTTAATACTATCAATAATTGATGTGTTGACTTCAATTTGTGGTGCCGGGTAAAAAACATCAAGCCATTCACCTTTGCTGTTTTGTGTGCCGGTGCCCAGGGCGAAACTGAATAAATTGCTCATGTGTTGTTCCTGCTTTATACGTTAAATAGTTGAGAGTAAGTTTTTTCATTAAAGCCCAGATGAATCTCGTTATTAATATCCAGTACGGGGCGTTTGATCAGGGTTTCAAATTCTGTACATAATTTGGCAGCGTTTTTTTCTGAGAGTTTCTCTTTTGTTGAATCATCCAGTTGCTTCCAGGTGGTGCTGCGCTTATTAACCAGCTTGTCTAATGGTTGTTGTTTAAGCCAGTTATTTACCAGTTCTTCTTTAATACCATCTACACGAAAATCATGAAAAGTATAATCGATATTATTGGCTTCAAGCCACTTGCGGGCTTTTTTTACCGTGTCACAATTTTTGATGCCATAAAGTGTTGTCATGATTAAAGTGTGCTTTTCTCTATTTTGGACTAATTATAATGTTGTTCAACAAAGGTTTTGATGCGTTGGGCTGCATCGACACATTCAGATTCTGTGGCAACCAGTGCCAGTCGGGCATGTTGAAAGCCCGGGTTAATGCCATTGCTTTCACGAGACAGATATTGTCCTGGCAGTGCAGTAATATTCTGTTCTGCAAATAATGCCTTGCAAAAAGCTTCGTCATTCTCGGGTAATTTGGGCCATAAATAGAAAGCGGCTTCTGGCATTGAAACATCAAGACAGCCATCTAATGCTTCAAGTGTGTGTCTGAATTTCTGCGTATAAATAACGCGGTTTTCAATCACATGTTTTTCATCTTGCCATGCTGTGATGCTGGCAAGTTGTGTTGGTTCTGCCATGGCACAGCCGTGGTAGGTACGATATTGCAGATAGGGTGCAATGATTTCTTTATCGCCGGCAATAAAGCCTGACCGTAAACCTGGCAGGTTTGAGCGCTTGGAAAGACTATGAAACACTACGCAGCGTTCATAACCGTGTCTGCCTATAGTAGAGCAAGCTTCCAGTAAGCCGACCGGGGGGGTGGCTTCATCAAAATAAATCTCGCTATAACACTCATCTGAAGCAATAATAAAACTATATTGATCGGCGAGTTTAATCAGTTTGTGTAATGTTGCTTCAGGAATGACTGCACCAGTCGGGTTGCCTGGAGAGCATAAAATCAACAACTGACAGTCACGCCATGTTTGTTCATCTATCGCATCAAAATCTGGCAGGTAGTTGTTTTCTGCCAGGCAGTTCATAAATACCGGTTCTGCTCCAGCCAATAATGCTGCACCTTCATAAATTTGATAGAAGGGGTTGGGCATTAATACTTTAGCATTGGGTTTTTCTTCTACACAGGCTTGAATGAAAGAGAACTAGCCTTCGCGTGTGCCATTCAATGGCAGTATTTGATGCTCAGCTTCAACACTTGAAGATTGCAGGCTGAATCGTTGTTCCAGCCACTGGGCAATAGCGATTCGTAATTCAGGTAAACCCTTGGTTTTAGGATAAAAACTGATTCTATCCAATGAGTCGGTTAATTTTTGCATAACCAGTTGGGGGGGTAGATGTTTGGGCTCACCCATTGATAAGGCAATATGTGCTTTAGCGGTTGGTGTTATGCCTGTTTTTAAGGTATTCAATCTCTCGAATGGGTAGGGTTGTAGTAATTCAATATTCTTATTCATTGTTATTTTGTCTCTGCTACCTGTTCATCAAGCCTGTGACGGATGGCGGTTTGAACTTTTTCAGAAAATGCTTTATCGAGAAGAGGCTGATTATTGGAATCTGTTATGAAAAACATATCTTCTACCCGTTCCCCTAAAGTAGAAATTTTGGCATTGATAAGTTGAATACCAAATTCGACGAATATATCTCCAATACTTGCTAGTAGTCCCGGCCTGTCTGCCGTGATTACCTCAAGAACTGAGTATCCTTT
>CBDUPD010000150.1:0-6286 GCA_965368985.1 uncultured Spongiibacteraceae bacterium
ACTGTTATTTTCACTCTTAATCTGATTAGCATTGGATTTGCATTTAATGGCGTTGAATTTCCACAAGTTGCACCCGATGAAATGGAAGCGACCATACGCGTTTTTAACTGGGTGATCGCCTTTATTGCCATTGTAGCTATCGTTATTATTTATGAGCTAATGAATCAACGCTTAAAAGCAGAGCGTGATGATGAAAGAGACAAATACAAACACGTTGCCAAAGTGGCTGTAGAGAGTTCAGTGGTTACCCAGAGTGCCGACGCAATGGCTGATTCAGGAAAACGCCTGTTAAATTCAGCAATTCAACAAAAAACAGCCATTGAACAATTAGCAGCTACCAGTGAAGAATTGGGCGCTACTGCTGAACAAAACACCCAGATGGCTGCTGAGGCCAAACATGCTATTAAAGATACCGAACAACACCTTGTTATTAGTAAAGCTGACCTATTACAGCTGGCTGAATCAATAAACCAGATTCGCACATCCAGTGAAGAAATTCAGTCGTTTAACAATGTGATCAATGATATTGCCTTTCAGAGTAATATATTGTCCCTGAATGCCATGATAGAAGCTTCACGATCTGCTGAGGGTAGTGGAGGGTTTCAGGTGGTGGCCATGGAAATGAAAAACCTGGCTGAGCGCTCAGCTCATGCGGCCGAAGATATTAACAAGTTGTTAGCCGATAATATGCTCTCAGTACAACAAGGTGTTGAGCTATCTGGCACTATGCAACAACGTTTCGTGGAAATATCGGATCGAATCCTTCCTCTATCAAACGCAATACAAAATGTTTCTGATGCCAGCTTTGAACAAAATGAAGCGATACGCCAGATTATGGCCGGGCTTCATGATATAGACCGTGTTATTGATGAAAACAGAAATCTTGCATTAACCTCTTCGAATACTGCCAATCAACTGAAGGATAACGCAGAATCTTTGATGGATGTCGTTTCAACTCTGGGAACAGATATAGAAACTGACCAAAAATAGCTGTTCATTATTAAACTAAAGAATACTAACTACCTATATCTGCACCTAATGTCGCCACTACATCCATCAACGATGTAGCATTACTCTTTAACTCGTTAGCTGTTGTTGCCGACGACATGGCCAACTCTTTATTCTCTTCCACTACCCGGTCAATATCATTAAGACCTGTCATAATCTGGCGTATCGCTTCATTTTGTTCAAAGCTGGCATCAGAAATATTTTGTATTGAACCCGACAAGGGGGTAATACGCTCTGACATCTCAATAAATCTTTGCTGCATCGTCTCAGAAAGCTGCACACCCTGCTCTACCGATAATCGATTAGTTTCTAACAGCTTATTAATATCTTCGGCCGCATGAGCTGAGCGCTCAGCCAGGTTTTTCATTTCCATGGCCACCACCTGAAACCCTCCACTACCCTCAGCAGATCGTGAAGCTTCTATCATGGCATTCAGGGACAATATATTACTCTGAAAGGCAATATCATTGATCACATTGTTAAATAGTTGAACCTCTTCACTCGATCCATGTATCTGCTTCATTGAAGACACAAGTTGCAACAGATCAGCTTTACTGACTAACAAGTGCTGTTCCGTTTCCTTAATAGCATGCTTGGCGTCTGCGGCCATTTGAGTATTTTGCTCTGCAGTGGCACCTAATTCTTCGCTAGTGGTAGCTAATTGCTCGATAGCCGTTTTTTGCTGAATAACCGAACTCAATAACTGCTTACCAGAATCAGCCATCGATTCTGCACTCTGGGTAACCACTGAACTCTCTACAGCGACTTTGGCAACATGTTTATATTTTTCACGCTCAACATCACGCTCACCGATTATCCTGCGATTAATTGTATCGTATAACAACGCTAATGCAGCGACGGTAACAAAAGCATACGACCAATTAAAAATTTTCAATTGACCTCTCACCTCTTCAGGAGGAAGGTTGATAAATTCATAATTATTAAAATTCATACCTACAAATATAAAATAAATAGCGATTATAATAATCGACCATAAAATACCCCCTCGCTTGCCCAGCAACAGAAAAGCCACGATCGAAGGAATTGTCAGTAAGGGGTGTACTTCTGTGTGCATTGGGCCGCCAGTAATACTGACTCCGCCAAATAAAATCACAATAATACTGGCGATCGTTGAATGCGCTGAAAACTCATACGCTTTTCCATTTTTCAGCAACCAGAGTAGATAAGACCATAAAAACACTGCAGGAATACAAATAACAAAATAGGCCCCTATCGCATTGTCTGGCAGACCGGGAATAAAACTATAGAAAGGCCCAAAAGCAACCACGCTCGCCAAAAAACTCAGCATGGCCCCAACAAGAAGCCTTACTTTGTAAAAAAGATCAGTATCTTCCCTGAACAGAGCTCCGACAAAATAGTCAATAATCTGCATGAACATGAAAACAAGCCTGAAATAAAGGTGTCTGCTTTAATTAAAACACTAATGAGGATTAAGTAAAGAGTGATTCGAAGAAATAGATAGCTATTTTAGTATGAATTAGAATTCACGCACTTTTATGGCGGGAATTATCGCTTTTTATATAAGCTGGCTTTACCAAATTGAAGCTCAAGGGCTGCTCTTTCAGGTTTCTTTAAACCTTTCACAACCAAACCATATGAACGATCAATCATTCTTTCGATTTCTCCCACAGGAATGGTTCTATTGAGAATAACAGTATTCCAATGCTTCTTATTCATATGATAACCGGGAATAACTGCTTCAAATATATCCCTTAACGCCATAGCCTCGTCGGGATCACACTTGAGATTCATTCTTGTTTCACCATCCAATTCTACAAGAAGAGCAAACATTTTATTGTTGATTTTATAAACAGCCACGTCAGGGCCAAAGGGAAAATCTTCAAAAGAGCCCGGTTTTGTTAGAAGATAATCTCTTGCTGCCTGAAAGTTCATAATATAAACCGAAGAGATAAACCTCGGTTATATCAATACGCCACGAACTGTATTTCTACCCTCTTTTTTAGCGTCATAAAGCATTCTGTCTGCCGCAGCAAAAAGCACTTCTTGTGAAGTATCATCACTAGGGATAGCTGAAGCCACACCTACACTGATTGTAATATAAGGGGCTACTTCAGAATAGGCATGTGGAATCTTTAATGCTGCAACTGCAGCTCGAAAACGCTCAGCCAATAACATGGCACCTTCGAAATCGGTATTCGATAATATTGCTGCAAACTCTTCTCCACCATAACGGGCAACAAAATCTCCAGGGCGCAACACACTCACAGATAATGCTTTGGCAACACGCACCAGACACTCATCACCTACACTATGCCCATAGTTATCATTAAATTGCTTAAACATATCAATATCTATCATCACAGCAGACACACTAACCTCTGTTCTTCTACCTCGCGACCATTCTCGTACTCGAAGATCTTCAAATGCACGCCGATTAGGTATTTCTGTTAGCCCATCTATTGAAACAAGATTTTCAAGCAAATCACTTTTTTGTTTAAGTTTGATATGTGTACGAACACGCGCTTTTACCACTGCGTTATTAAATGGCTTGGATATAAAGTCAACAGCACCAAGATCAAAGCCTAATGTTTCTTCTTCTACATTGTTTCTAATAGTAATAAAAATAATAGGAATATTTTGAGTTTCTTCATTATTTTTCAGGTGTCGACATACCGCATAACCATTCATATCAGGCAGCATGATATCAAGTAGAATAAGGTCAGGAGAGTCTTTCTTAACTACATTAAGCGCTTGCTCACCGCTGGTAGCAACCATTACCTTGTAATCATCCCTGAGCAGCTCATTTAATACGTTAATATTAAGACGTTCGTCATCAACAATTAATACTTTTGGTTTTAAATCTGTCACAGTCATTTCCCTTATAATAGAGCTTGTAATGTATCGACAAGTTTTATTAATGTTTTCTCTGCAAGGTTAAAATCAAATGCAGCCAGTTGATCTATTAAAGTACCCAGAACTTCCGGCTTTATATCGTTATATCCCAATAAGCACTGTAACTCTCTGGCCTTTCTCTCGGAATCAGGAGAAAAGCCGGATATTAAACTGGCCAATTCATCAATCAGTCTAAACACTGCTTGTATATCAAATACATCTTCACTACCTGAAATAGCATCAAAAGCATCTTGAAACTTTGCATCTTCTGCTGCTGAATACTCTCTTAAACCATTCATCACTGGTATAAAAGCCTGCTCTAACTCATTGATATCAGATGATAGTATTTTACGGTCTTTTTCTTTAAATTTATCATGCAGCAAATAAGCCGCACCGTGTAAATCCACAGCTCCGATAGAGCCTGCCGTACTAACAAGTGTATGCACTATACGCTTTGCCAAAGTATCATTACCATTATTAAGTGCCTTGTGAACAGTTTGAATATCTTCATGATGCTCACTGTAAAATTCCAACAGCAACTTACGTAACAGTTGATTATTTCCCCTAACAATTCTTACACCAATCGACAAATCAATACCGGGTAAACTTTTAGGCAACTCAACGTCATCATCCAGCACTTGTCGCTTTAATGGGATATCTGATCGTTGTGCCGGTTTTATCCACTTAACCAGGGCCTTATATAACTTATCAGGATCTAGTGACTTTACAACGTGGTCACTTAGCCCGGCTGCCAGACACTTTTCACGATCATCATCTTGCCCATCAGCTGTCATCGCAATAATTGGCAGATTTTTATATTTAGGTATTTCCCGGAGAATTCTGGTTGCTTCAAGACCATCCATAACAGGCATCTGAATATCCATCAATACAACATCAAAATCTTGTTTTTTAATGGCATCCACAGCTTCTTGCCCATCATTCACAATGGTAGCCTGCAATCTGGCATCAGCCAGAAACTCTTCAGCTATCTGTTGATTGATTTTGCTATCTTCAGCCACCAACACAGAAGCACCACGAATACTTTGCAGGGCTGCATCAGATAGCGGCTCATCAGAACCTGAACTCACCATAGATTTCCAAAACCCGTTAACTGCTGCAAACGGCAGAAGATCATATTATCTGGAAGAAATTCAACCATTATGATGTACCGACCCCTAAGCAACTTCACATTGCATCACCTATACAACAGGCAATTGAATTATTTTTATCTACTCAGTATAGACACTAAAAGTCATAAGTAGAAACCGATAATACGATAAATAAACATAATTATTTCTCAATTAAGGGCTTGATCATTGATTCCAGACCATTCAGTTTTATTTCGTACATCAAGGCCAACTGCGAACCCAGCTTTCCCTTGGGGAAGCCTTGGGAATGGAACCAGACCAGATAGGGTTCAGGTAAGTCAAAAAGCTTTCTCCCGGCATACTTACCAAAAGGCATCACCTGATTAATCGCATCTAATAGATCATCTTCTTGCATTGTTTTTTCAGACACTCTGGCTCTTATTGTAGAATAGTGTATAACTATACAGCACAATCATTAAAATCATACATATTACAATCACATATCCAGTAAATTTATTGTGAACACTATTCAACAAGGCTTTCTACTCACACACAGCAGTCGGGACAGTAAAGGCAAGGCTGAAATTACTTTATGGCTAAGCACACCTGAGGGCCCGGCCAAACTTACCATTTCGGGAGAAAAACCCACATTCTTTGTTCTCCAGAAATACAAGGTAGAAGTTACATATAGACTTAAGAAAAGAAATCTCAACTATCAATGGAAGTCATTACCACTCACAACCTTTGCTCACGAACCCACAGCCGCTCTGTATTTTGATAATCTGCGTGATTTTTATGATGCTCAAAAGCTATTAACTACCGCTACTATCCCTTTCTATGAGGCTGACCTACGCCTTCAGGAACGTTATCTGATGGAACGGTTCGTTTATGGCAGCATGGAATTTACCGGTAAGGTTATTGAGCATAACAACTATACCGAATATCAACAGGTTCAAATCAGGCCATGTAATTTTGTACCCTCACTGCGCGTCATTTCACTTGATATCGAATGCTCTTTTAGTGGTGAGTTATATTCTATAGGCCTCTACGCAAGGGATAAGCAAAAAGATCAAGTGACGCGATATGTATTAATGATTGGAGAAAAAGAACAACAAGCAAAATCCGACTGGATCATCTGGGTTAACAATGAAAAAGCCTTATTACAGGCATTGGAACAATACATATCAGAACTTGATCCCGATATCATTATTGGCTGGAACGTCATCAATTTTGATTTTCGCCTGTTACTGAAGCGGGCAGAGATTAACAACATAAAACTAAAGTTAGGACGGGGGAAGACAGCAGCCAGTTGGCGT
>CBDUPD010000151.1:0-6246 GCA_965368985.1 uncultured Spongiibacteraceae bacterium
CCTGCGCGATAGGCCGGTGTGTCGTCGATGGGGCTAACGACTTTTATAAAGCCGTTTTCCATTGTGACTTCAAGTCCCAGGCCGCCGAATTCTCCTGAGGTGCTCTCTTGTAATAATAAATAGTCAGATTTATTCAGGTAGCTGGAATGGGGGTCGAGCCCGGAGAGCATGCCGTTAATGGCATATTCCAGTAATTCCTGATCACTTACCTCGTTAACATAGTTAGTGCGAATCTGATGAAAGGCTTCTGTGAAAGTTCGCAAATCTTCAAGTGGGAGTTCATTATTTTCAATCGCAACTGCTTCTTCGGCAGATACCCCGACAGGGAATGCTAATAGGGTGCTGAATAGTAGCGAGAACCATAGTCGTTTTTGCATGTAGTATTAGCCTTTATTTTTAAGCCAGTGTTTCGGGTTTAATGGTTGCCCAAGATGTCTGATTTCAAAGTATAGTTCAGAGTGATCAAGTCCGCCGCTGTTGCCAACTGCGGCGATTGTTTCACCTGCGCTGACCCAGTCGCCAGTTTCTCTCAATAATGCCTGATTATGTGCATAGAGTGTCATATAGCCATCACCGTGGTCAATTATCATTAGTAAGCCCTTGCCTCGAAACCAGTCAGCAAAAATTACCCTGCCATGATGTATTGCCTGTACTTCTTTGCCCTCAGATGCATAAAAGGAAATACCTTGCCAGCGTAGATCGCCGGGGGGTCTTTTTTTGCCAAACAGGTCTTTTCGCTGGCCTTTTGTGGGCCAGTTAAGTTTTCCACGGGCTTTTTTGAAAGGCAGTGAGTCGCTTGGAAGTTTAATGTTTTCGATAGCAACATTAACACTGCGCAGTAATGCTTCAAGTTGCAGGCGGTCTTGTTCCAGTTGTTTGAGCTTGTCTTTGTCAGATTTTATGGTCTTTTTTAGTTTAACGAGTGATTCGCTGCGTGACTGGTAAGAAGCCTTAAGTGTTTTTTGCTTTTCAATTAATGCGTCTTTACTGGTGAGAAGTTCCCGGCTTTTGTCTTCTATGCTGAGTTTGTTCTGTTCAATTCTTTCAAGTGTGGCTCTGTATTCATTAATTGATTCAATGCGTGCCCGATTGAAGTAGTCGGCATAAACCAGTGAACGGCTAAGTTTTTGGGGGTCTTCCTGGTTAAGTAATATTTTAACTTTGCTTTCCCGTCCCAGTCGATAACTGGCATTTATCTGGGCGATGATTTGTTCTTCCTGTTGTTTTTTGTTTTTGCTCAGTTCTTTTACTTCAGCGTTTAGAGTGTTTAATTGTGTTTGTGTCTGGTCTATGGATTTTTTTAGTTTGAAAACTTCGCGTTCGATGCTGCCAAGTTTGATTTCGGTTTTGCGTAGGTCTTTTACTATTTTGTTTTCTACGCCATGATTTTTATCGATACGTGCCTGTGCAGACTTGATGTCTTTTTTTAGTTTTTGCAAGTCTGCTTCACCCGGCTGTTTTTCAGCCCAGAGTGAAGTGCAGAGTAAGCAGAAGAAAAGACCAGTGAATAGTCGCATATTTTTATTATTATCTTGTTGGTTAGTTAGCTAACGTTAATTGATATCAAGTCTGTATTATAAGAGACTGGCCGGTCATCTCTTCAGGCTTTTCCACCTCCATTAGATCGAGAAGAGTGGGTGCGATATCTGCAAGTTTTCCTGTTCTGTTTTCAATCTGTATGTTGCTGTTATTGCCTACATAGAGCAATGGTACAAGTTCGGTAGTATGTTGGGTGTGAGGCTGGTTGGTCTCGTAATCCTGCATCTGTTCGCAGTTGCCGTGGTCGGCCGTTATCAGGCAGTGGCCATCTACTTGTAAAATGGCATCAGTGATTCTTTTCAGGCATCCGTCCAGTGCCTCAACTGCTTGTATGGCGGCATCCAGCTTCCCTGTGTGACCAACCATGTCGCCATTGGCAAAGTTACATATGATTGTGTCGTATTGTTTATTGTTGATTGCTTCAACCAGTTTGTCGGTTACTTCAATAGCGCTCATCTCGGGTTTGAGATCATAGGTCGCTACGTCTGGAGAAGATACCAGAATACGTTCTTCGCCCTCAAACAGTTCTTCTCTGCCACCACTAAAGAAAAAGGTTACATGCGCATACTTTTCTGTTTCAGCAATTCGAAGTTGTGTTTTTCCCAAATCTGCCAGATGTTCGCCCAACACTTTTGTTAGTTTGCTGGGGGGATAGGCACATGAGGTATGAATATCTGCAGCATATTCAGTGGTCATCACAAAGTCTGAAAGTTCAGGTCTGGTGTTGCGGCTAAACTCCGTGAAGTTATCATCGACAAATGCCCTGGTGATCTCGCGTGTTCTGTCAGCACGAAAGTTCATAAAGATAACTGAGTCACCGTCAGAGATTGCAGCAGTGTTGAGAATATAGGATGGTTTAACAAATTCATCATCTTCACCGCGATCATAAGCCTGTTGAAGGGCTTCCTGAGCGCTGCCGGCACGGTATTCAGTTTCTGATTGTGTATACAGCTTGTAGGCTTGTTCAACGCGGTCCCAGCGGTTATCCCTGTCCATTGCATAGTAGCGACCAATCAGGCTGGCGATAACTGCGCCATGATTGTCGCATACAGTCTGAAGCTCGGAGAGATAGGCTTTTGCACTTCTTGGTGGGGTGTCTCGCCCATCGAGAATCGGGTGAACAAAAATCTGTTTTGCGCCACGTTTGCTGGCCATTTTAACCATGGCAAAAATATGATTCTGGTGGCTGTGAATGCCGCCCGGTGATAGCAGTCCAAGAATGTGTACAGCTTTATTGGCTGCTATGGCCTTGTCGATGGCCTGACAATAGGCCTCATTGGTAAAAAAGTCGCCATCTTCAAGTGATTTATCAATACGGGTGATATTCTGGTAAACCACACGTCCGGCGCCAAGGCTCATATGGCCAACCTCGGAGTTGCCCATTTGGCCTTCAGGTAGGCCGACACTTAGCCCGGATGTCGAGATTAGTGTGTGAGGATAGGTGTTCCATAAATGCTGCCAGGTAGGGATTTTGGCTTTGGCAATAGCATTGTCTTCTGGCGCTTCACGATGACCCCAGCCATCCAGAATAATTAACACCGTTGGCGGTTTTTTCTCGGTCATAATTTTTGTCGGTCTTGTTGTGTTAAATGAGTGTTGTCAGGCTTTGCTATATTAACGAAAACTATGGATTTTAGCTATTTGATATGAGGTATCGGTCGGGGTATTTTTCTCATTGTAAAAGGGTGTCGCTGTCAGCGTATTGTGCGTGTATAATGCGCAGCTCAATTTGAAGGTGTTTGTCAATGTTGCCACTCTTTATAGAATTTATTACCCAAAACTGGGCTTTGGCAGTTGCCTGGGCGGCTGTATTGGGTTTGTTGTTACTTCATGAATCACGCAAGGCTGGTACATCTGTATCTCCGCAGCAACTGTCTGATCTGGTAAATAAACAGGATGGTCTGGTTGTAGACGTCAGGGAGCATGGGGAGTTTAGCCATGGTCATATTCCTGGTTCGATTAATATCCCTTCTCATGATCTGGTTAAGCGCTGTGTTGAATTTAAAGATCACAAAGAAAAGCCGGTGATTCTGGTTTGTAAGATAGGGCAGCACTCAACGCCAGCCAGCAAGCAATTAAAAGCCGAAGGGTATACACAGGTTTATAAATTGGGTGGCGGATTATCTGAGTGGACGGCATCCAATTTACCATTAGTCAAAAAGTAGTAGGGTAAACGCTATCATGGCTGCTGATATCGTTATGTACACAACGCGTTCTTGTCCGTATTGTGTCATGGCTAGACAGATATTAAATACAAAAAATATCGACTTTGTTGATATTGCGGTAGATGGGAAGCCGGAATTGCGTCAGGAGATGCGAGAAAAGTCCCAGTGCCGAACTGTGCCACAAATATGGATCAACAATCAGCATATTGGTGGTTGTTCAGAATTAATGACATTAAATGCTTCGGGTGAGTTAGATGAAATGCTTGCCAGTTGCGCATAACTTACTTTATTGAGGGATTTTATATGGCTGATGCAGAAACGCCGAATCAAGAGCAGGCTCCAGCGCCAACTTTTTCTATTCATCGTCTTTACCTGAAAGATGCCTCATTAGAGGTGCCTGGTGCGCCAAATATCTTTAAAGAAGCGTGGGCGCCAAAAGTTCAGCTGGATGTTAATTCCGGTAAGTCCAAGGTTGATGAAGGTCTTTATGAAGTTGTATTGAAAATTACTTTGACGGCTTCGCAAAATGATAAGCCGGCAGTGTTGATAGAAGTTCATCAGGCGGGTCTTTTTGTTTGTAAGGGTATGCCAGAAGAGCAGATTCAAATGGTGCTGAGTACTGCGTGCCCGGATATTTTATTTCCATATGCCAGAGAAGCTGTTGATGCGTTGGCTGTAAAAGCCAGCTTCCCTCCATTTGCTTTGGCGCCAATGAATTTTGAGGCATTATACAAGCAGGCTTTAAAGCAGCAGCAAGCTCAGGCGCAAGCTGATGCAGCAGTAGAAACGAATCACTAGATTGATTTGTTTCAGGCTAAAAAAGGGAGTATAAAAACCTCCCTTTTTTAATGCCTGAATTTTATGTGATGGTTAAAAATCCCAGCGGATATTTGCCTGAATATTTCTGCCTGCTCCGGGTAGTCTGTCACCCAGGTCTACATCAGAACCTTCTGCACGGTTGTAGCCGCTAAGGTGGTCTTGATACTCGTGATCAAGCAGGTTTTCAATACCCAGGCCTAGTGCCAGAGACTTGATTGGATTGTATGTGACGTTAGCATTCATAATAGCGTAGCCAGCGGTTTCTTCTTCGCTATTGGTTTCAGAAACGCGATTTTGTTTGTTATAGGCTACCGTTTCTAATGTGCTGTGGGTTTGTTCAGTGCTATGAACCAGAGCTATGCGCATATTGTCGGGTGATACGCGATAGAGGTTGTCATCAATGTCATCACGTTCGCCACGAACAACACTGACTGCGCCTTGTAATCCCCAGTGATGAGTTATTTCGGCCTGCCACTGAATATCCATGCCGTAAAACGATGCGTCGACATTACTGAATACCAGTGGTTGTTTTGGTGTGCCCATGCTCATGTTATTGCTGACCATGGTGGCAGAGTTGATCACAGATTGTGACAGGTCTGAGTCGGCAACCGGCGTACCCTGTATGTAATCTGTGACTTCGCGATAAAAAATACGTGGCGCTATAAATGTACCGTTGTTACCCCATTCAATGCCAAGGTCTATCTCGTGAGCAACCTCGGGGTCAAGATCAGGTGTGCCAATATAGTTATGACCGTCTGCCAGGCCACCTGTTGATTGCATGGGTAGCCAAAGATAACGTTCCTGATAAGTGGCTGAGCGGGTTTTTTGGGCGATGCCGGTTAATAATTTCCACTGTTTGTTAATGTTGTACTTAAGTTGCATGACAGCATCGATGTTGTTGTCTGTTTGATCGCGATCACTGTTGTTGAAGGTTTCCTTAAGACACGTTAAAGCGTGCATGTTATTCATATCGCATGGGTCAGCCATATTCATTGCCATGTTGGCATCGACATCGCCTGAGTTCATATTTACATGGTTAAATCTCAAACCGCTTTCCAGTGTAAGCTGATTGGTGATGCCCTGTACTGTTTCCAGAAATAGGCCAATAATATCGCTTTCGACTTCATTGAAATTTTCAACATAAAACATGGCGTTTTTGGGGTTTGAGATATCAGATTCATGTTCGCTAGAGTGAAAGTCAACTCCCCAGCGCCATAGACCGGCATCTTCTGTATTCAGTTCCATTGTCACTTTTGCGTCGTTGCTTTTGGCTGAAGCCAGGTTGCTTCGGTACATGTCGGTCATCATAGGAGGCGTGCGAAGATGATAGTTTGTCATCTCATGCTCAATATCACTGTTAGAAAATTTTGCGTTCAGTTTGTAACTGTCGGTATGAAAACCGTAAGTTAGGCGTGCGATGTCACTCTCAACGGTTTTGATATCCATGGGTAGTGCTGGCGTGCCGGTGTCGCCGGTATCGTTATGAATGAAATCGATGCTTGCATCATGTTGTTCAGAGCGCCATGCGTAACCGATTTCTTGCCGGGCGCGTTTGTATTCTGAAGGTGTGACAGTGCCTTCAGGATATTCATAGTCATCGCCTGCTTCACCTAAAAGTGATAGTCGAATTTTGTGGTTGCTGTTGGCAACAGCAGTATTTACCGCTGCACCATAACTTTCCGTAGCACTTGCGGCATTTACTGTAACCGTGCCTGATATTTGC
>CBDUPD010000152.1:0-6201 GCA_965368985.1 uncultured Spongiibacteraceae bacterium
TACCCAGGCAGCAGCGATCAAAACAGATTGTTGATGCCATTGTTGAAGCCAGCAGAAAAATTTTGCTTGAAGAAGGCCCCGAACACCTTAATACCAACCATGTTGCTGAGGTAGCCGGTGTTAATATTGCCTCTTTATACCGCTGGTTTCCCAACAAGGAAGCCATCATACAAAGTACATTTGAAGCGCTTGTAGAAGAAGAGATCAATGACCTTCTCACCATGCTTGCCAGCCCTCACTTTGAAGAGCAAGTCAGCCTTGATGAAGCCATAGGCTATATCATTGATCCACTTATTCAAAGACAGTGTCGTTTTTTATCTCTGCACGAAACTTTCTATCGAGAAAACCAGTCAGATTATGATGTAGGAAAACGCCCATGTCTTGACACAGATCAAAGCTGGATGGATGCAGCCAATCGCTGGATAGCAACGGTTATTCAGTCACACATTCCCGCTCTTTCTTTCGAAGAAGCTGAATTGAAAGCCTTTATGTTATCCCGCTCAATACAGGGTATCTGTTTTTCAGCAGCAACCGATCAGCCGGAGTTGTTGCAATCCCGGGAGTTCAGGGATGAAATATTTGAAATGGCGAAGTTGTATCTGGAAGGCTAGCATTCAGATTGATTATTGTCGGGGTGGTCATTCCCCGCGAAGAAGGGAATGACGCTGACCAAGCTACTTCTTGTCACAAGCACCCAGGTATTTACCCTTCCATTTGGTTTCCATATTCATGGTTTGGCCATTCATAACCATTTTCATTTTCATCTGTCCGCTAAGGCTCTCGGATTTTGTGGTTGCAGAAGCACTACCGGTAAATTGGCCACCCTGATTATTACAGGCAATTTCCCACGACACCGTTGAACCACTGGTTTTCAAATTCTTTAATTTGCAATCTCCATCTTGCTGCATCATATCTTGCGGCTGTAACTCTTCTTTGGTAAAACAGCTGGTAACCGTATGATCCATAGGCCCCATCATTGGCACTGTGGTGGTGGTTGTAATTGACCACTTACCCGGCTTCATTTCCGGGGTATCGGCCTGCACATTAACGGATAACGTTAATACAACTAACAGTGATATCAATATATGCTTGAACATAATAATTCCTATTTTATGACAATAATTCAGAAGTAAACTTTAGCACAGCTGGCTAGCAATCAAGAAGCTATTAACCAGCCGCCGCTGATTCAATCTCAAGACCAAATTCACGCACACACACCTGATTACGACCGCCTTCTTTAGCATCATAAACAGCTGCATCTGCCTGCCCTAACAAGGCCTTTATAGTTTGATCTCTAGTCACATTTTCAAAATTTTCAGCATTAAAAGTAGACACCCCGATAGACAAGGTGATTTTAATTTCCATACCTTCAAACTGTATAACTTGAGACTCAACATATTGACGAATTCTCTCGGCAACCTGATAGGCCAATGCCTCATCACAATCCGGCAGCAATACCGCAAATTCTTCACCACCATAACGAGCTAACTGGTCGGCCTCCCTCAGCTGCGTTTTCACCCATGCTGCCAAACAGCGTAGTGTTTCATCACCGGCCTGGTGACCATAGTTATCATTAATATTCTTGAAGAAATCAGCATCAATAAACAAACATGACAGCGGCTGACCGTGACGTTGAGCGTGTGACACCTCTTTATTGATATCATTATCAAAACAACGCCTGTTTTTTACCTGAGTCAGATTGTCCATCATGCTGAGCAAACGAATCTGCTCTTTTATTGCGCTGTTTTGCAAACACATGGCAGCAATCAAACCCATGTGCGCCATAAAATCAACAGCCTTATCAGAGGAAAACCGCTTAAGCTCAGGACTACCCAGATTAAAACCGCCTACCAATACACCATTGCATACCAAAGGCATAAAAGCTGCTGACTCGACATGGGTTTTACCAGGAAACCAGCGTAATTTTTCTACCGGACTTAATGCACGTAACACCGGTTTTAAACTATCACCAAACAAACCTTCAACATCATGCGTCATGCCACTGAAAACAAGACGATGACCAAATTGTTGACGAGCAGATTCATCAACCAAAGGACGTAAAGATTGTTGCCTGTCAAACCAGATGAGTCGACAATCAGATAGATCGAAATGTCTTATGGATTTATAAAGAAGAACTTCCAGCAGGTCTGCAATATTTTCGGCTGAAAGCAATGCCAACTCGAACTTCTGAAAACGCTCAAGTGTCGTTTGATTTTCTTGAGCCTTAGTGACCAATTCACGAAACTGTCGCTTTAGCTGCGTATTTTCTGATGAAGCATTTGACACGATGCCAATATCCCTACTTTCAGAGCTAACTTATTTATTATTCTATATGACTGCTGAAGCCTGCTACTTCAACAACATTCAATTCAGTATAAAATATGCTGCTCACAATACCATCAAATTATGAAAAAAAACGGCATTAATCCGCTTTTTTGACAGGTCTAAATCAAAGTACGCCAATTTAATGAGCTGTGATACCCTATGCAGCTCAATTATTTTACATACAGCACATACTGTTTAGGAAAATTATGTCACAAATAGCCCAACATCCGGCCTTTGAATTATTACGTACAGAAACAATCGATGCTCTGAATACAACCGTTGAAGAATATCAACACCGGGTTACCGGTGCCCTGCATTACCATATGCACGCTGACAACCCCGAGAATGTCTTTCTGGTCGCCCTGCGCACCGTACCCATGGATCACAAAGGTGTAGCGCATATTCTTGAACATACCGCCTTGTGCGGCAGTGAGCGATTTCCTGTGCGTGACCCGTTTTTTATGATGATACGCCGCTCACTGAATACGTTTATGAATGCCTTTACCAGTAATGACTGGACAGCTTACCCTTTTGCCAGTCAAAACCGTAAAGACTTTAACAACTTGCTCGATGTTTATCTTGATGCCGTGTTCTTTTCCCGCCTTGATGAACTGGACTTTTTACAGGAAGGCCACCGCCTGGAATTCAGCGAAGCTGAAAACAAGGAATCTGACCTTGAATTTAAAGGTGTTGTTTTTAACGAAATGAAAGGTGCCATGAGTTCGGTAAGCTCTACCTTGTGGCAAACACTGTGCAAACATTTGTTCCCAAGCACTACCTATCACTATAACAGCGGTGGCGACCCCGAATATATTACTGATCTTAGTTATGAAGAATTGATCAGCTTCTACAAACATCATTATCACCCAAGCAATGCCATATTTATGACCTATGGTGATATTCCGGCAGCCGAGCATCAACAGACCTTTGAAGAAAAAGCCCTTTGCCGTTTTCAGGCTGATAACACAATCATCAGCATTGATGATGAAAAACACTATAATGCACCCATTAATGTCGAAGAACATTATGCATTTGATAGTGCTGACAGCACTGATAATCAAACCCATATTGTTATGGGGTGGCTATTGGGTCAAAACACTGATTTAAAAGATACACTGACATCGCAGCTTATCAACTACGTACTACTGGAAAACAGTGCATCACCCTTGCAACATTATCTTGAAACAACCGAACTGGGTACGGCACCTTCTCCTCTATGTGGACTGGAAGACAGTTATCATGAGCTGGTATTTTGCTGTGGCATTGCAGGGTCTGAATTACATCATGCACAACAATTTGAACAAGATGTATTAAATATTATCCAACAAGTGGCCGATGAAGGCGTACCCCTTGAAAGACTCGAAGCCATCGTTCACCAGTTGGAATTATCACAGCGGGAAATTGGCGGTGATGGATACCCCTATGGCCTGCAACTGATACTAACAGCCTTACCTAGCGTTACCCACAGAGGCGATCCAATCAAACTACTGGATCTTGAACCTGTGCTCGTTGAATTACGGGAGTCAATTAAAGACCCGCAATATATTAAAGACCTTGCCCGTGAATTATTACTTAACAATCAGCACCGTGTTCGCCTGGTAATGATACCGGATACTGATCTCTCACAACGCAAACAGAATGCAGAAAAAAGTAAACTTGAAAAAATCAAGGCACAACTTACTGACCAGCAAGCTGACGATATTATTGCAAAAACCAGGGCCCTGGCTGACAGACAAGTACAGATAGACGACGACCGCATACTGCCCAAAGTAGGCCTTGAAGACGTACCTGCAGAATTGAACATCGCTATTGGTACTGAAACCACAATAAATAATATACCCTTACATTGTTTTGATCAGGGTACCAATGGCCTGGTTTATCAACAGCTGGTAATGCCTTTACCTAATCTCAGCAAAGAGCTACTACCCTATCTACCACTTTACACACAATGTTTAACAGAAGTGGGCATAGCAGATAAAAGTTTTACAGAGGTACAAAACTGGCAAAGTGAAGTTGTCGGTAATATTCATGCCTACTCTTCAATGCGAGGATCAATAGCTAGCGAACAGAATGTGATGGGGTATTTTATATTATCATCAAAGGCCTTGGCCAGAAACCAGCAAGCCATGGCTGAACTAATGAAAGAAACACTACTGAACGCCCATTTTGATGAAAGTAGTCGAATAAGAGATATTGTTAGCCAAAACCGCAACCGTAAAGAAAACAGCATTACCGGTAGCGGGCATATGCTTGCCATGACTGCAGCATCATGCCAAATGAGCCCTTTAGCAAAACTCAATGAAGACTGGGGTGGCATGACCGGCACCAAAATACTGAAGCAGCTCGATGATGCCATAAAAGATGATACCGAATTAACCAAGCTGTGTGATGCCCTGAAAGAGATTCATAAAAAAGTCATTGCCATGCCAATGGAAATACTGAGTGTTGCAGAAAAAGACCTCCAGGAAGCCATCAAGGAGAGTTTGACCACATTATGGCCAGCTATAAATAATACTTCTGAGCAACTTGTATTAAACGCAACAAGAGGGCAAAACAGACAAGCCTGGATAGCTAACACCCAGGTAAATTTCTGCGCCAAAGCCTACCCTACCGTTCCTACTGAGCATGATGATGCAGCTGCACTGATTGTACTCGGTGGCTTCTTGAAAAATGGCTATCTACACACGGCTATTCGTGAAAAAGGAGGCGCCTATGGTAGCGGAGCCTCACAAGATACCAATATCGCGGCATTCCGTTTTTATTCCTATCGTGACCCACGTATCACTGGCACACTCAACGACTTTGATGCCTCCATCATCTGGATGCTTGAGAATGAGCATGACCCTGCAAAGCTTGAAGAAGCTATTCTGGGCGTCATTAGCAGTCTTGATAAACCCGGATCACCAGCTGGCGAAGCCAAGCAGGCATTTCATAACAATCTATTTGGCCGCACCCCATCACAAAGACAGGCATTCAGGCAAAAAGTGTTACAGGTCACTATCAGTGATTTAAAACGCGTCACCAAAGATTACCTTCAACCTGAACAAGCTTCGATTGCGGTTATCTCCAGTGAAGCCAATAGAGAAGAGCTGGAAAATCTGGGACTTGATATCAGCGAGCTTTGATACATAAACATTTAAAAGGGGACGGATAATCCGTCCCCTTTTGTTCATTTTGTTCTTGTTTGATAGAAGTTCCGCCATCACTGGTAAGTCAAAGGACTATTACTTGCGGCTTATTTAGTATTGGTCGAGAGAAGAGAGATTATGCTGTCTTTGACAGAATAGTATGGGGTCAAGCGGAGGAGATTTGATACTCCTCCGCTTGATCTTATTACCCTGTTAGTTGAAAGAAAGCGGTCCGGTGATAGTGGTCGGAATACCTGCTTCTGTGCGAGTGACTTTGCGAGAGACCCAGCCTGAGTTACTCGTACTAGCAGAGCAGCTTCCATAGTTTGAAATCGAAGCGGCTGTAGTAAATGAAACTGACGACCCAACACCGTTGGTAAGGTTGGTTGCGGCGTAAAATTCATTAAGGGCTGGATTATGGTAGAGGAACTTGCCGGAAAGCAAGAGTCCAGTACTGCCACCGGCATTGATCCAGATTGTACCGGAACTATTACAGCTTGCTAGACTGAAATAGTACTGACCATCGCCAAGAGATCCATCCCATCCGGCATAATAGACAAAACCAGTTGGGCTGAGAATTTGCAACCCGCTGGAATCGACAGAGAGAAGACGTCCCAGATTGGCTCCGGTAGCATCTGATACATCACCTTGGCCTGGTGAAGAACTTCCTGCTGGGCCAGTGGCTCCCGTTGCTCCGGTAGCCCCTGTTGCTCCAGCAGCCCCGGTTGCTCCGGTAGCCCCTGTTGCT
>CBDUPD010000153.1:0-6175 GCA_965368985.1 uncultured Spongiibacteraceae bacterium
AATATTGTTGTCCAAAGCTACTGTGGATTGTTGTTTATAAATCGATGAAAGAGTGTGGTTTTAAGTACCCGATTTTCAGTGCATAATACGCGCGGTAAATGTACATGGTTAAGTCAAGGTAAGGAGCAAGCGAATGCGTGGTATAGGTCTCTTTTTTTTATTGTTATTCTCAATGGTAACAGTTGCTGCAGAGCAGTTGGTAGTTGTTGATACCCCTCATCAGAGAGTTGAGCAGGCGACCATAGAGTTGTTGGCTTTAATTGAAGAAGCAAAGTCGTATTATGAAAAAGACCCTGAGCGTTATAATCAGGGTGTTGAAAAAATTATGGATAATCTTATCGATTTCTCAAGCTTCACGCGAAGCGTCATGGGGCCATACGGTACCAGAGAGTACTATAAATCTTTAAAAACCAAGGAAGATCGCGATGCATACAAGGAGGATTACCAACGCTTTGTGGAAACCTTTAGAGGTGGTCTGATCAATACTTATGGAAAAGGCATGCTGGCTTTTAATGGGCAGAAAATTGAAATTATTCCTGCCACAGATGAAGATAAGGAGCTGATAAGACAAAAAGAGTCTGTTGAGGTTATTCAGAAAATTAGTGGTGAAGATGACGTTTATAGCGTGGTTTACAAGATGCGTCCGAATAAAGAGGGTGAGTGGTTGTTAAGGAATGTCAGTATCGGGTCTGTGAATGTCGGGTCTTTGTATAGAAACCAGTTTGTCGCCGCTATGGATAAGTATCAAAGTGACTTTGGAAAAGTGATTGATAACTGGGTGGTTGAAGCCCAAATTACCAGTGAAGAAGCAAAAACGGTTGAGAAAAAATAGTTTGTTTAAAATTGTTATATCTTGATGACTTATTAAGTTATTTGTTTGATATTTTGCTATTATTTGCATTTTTATAATTCTTGGATAAATACCCATGGACTACGCTGAAATAAAAGCACTTCTGGAACCGCATTTTGAAGATGCACTGATTGAAATCAGTGGTGACGGCTCACACTATGATTTGTTGATAGTGAGTGATGCCTTTGAAGGCTTGATGCCTGTTAAGAAACAGCAGCTCGTATATGCGGCGATTAACGATCAAATTGCTGATGGCAGCATGCATGCCGTTAATATGAAACTCTTTACCCATGCTCAATGGGCTTCCAAAAACGCATAGCGTTGATAGGTAATATACAAATTCATGGATAAATTGATTATTCAAGGTGGCGGCCCTTTAAGCGGAACTATTCGTATTTCAGGAGCAAAAAATTCAGCCTTACCTATTCTTGCAGCTACATTGCTTTGTGACGAAACGGTAAAAATCTCTAACCTCCCACACTTGCATGATATTACAACCATGATTGAATTGCTTGGGTGTATGGGCGTTGATCTCATTGTAGATGAGAAGATGGGTATAGAAGCCAATGCAGGTACTATAAAATCCTATACTGCACCTTATGAGCTGGTTAAGACCATGCGCGCTTCAATATTAGTGTTAGGCCCATTGCTGGCTCATTATGGTGAGGCGCATGTTTCTTTCCCTGGTGGCTGTGCGATAGGTAGTCGTCCAGTTGATCTACATTTGCGGGCATTGGAAGCAATGGGCGCAAAGATAGAAATCGGTGATGGATTTATTCATGCAACCAGCAATGGTCGTTTAAAAGGGGCACATATCCTGTTTGATACTGTTACTGTGGGTGGTAGTGAAAATACTGTTATGGCTGCTGTATTGGCTGATGGTACCACAGTTATAGAAAACGCAGCTCGTGAGCCTGAAGTTGTTGACCTGTGTAATTGTTTGGTAGCCATGGGCGCAAAAATTTCCGGTATTGGTTCTGATACGCTAACCATTGAGGGTGTGGAGAAACTTCATGGTGCTGAATATAGCGTTATGCCTGATCGTATTGAAACGGGAACCTATCTGGTTGCGGCGGCCGCATCAAGAGGCAGTATTACGGTAAAAGATACTGATCCTCACTTGTTAGAGGCTGTATTGGTAAAGCTTGAAGAAGCCGGAGCAAAAATAGAAACTGGCGATGACTGGATTAGTCTGGATATGGAAGGACGCAGACCCAAGGCTGTTAATATTCGTACTGCGCCATATCCGGCATTTCCAACAGATATGCAGGCCCAGTTTACTGCGATGAATGCCGTTGCTGACGGTACCTCTAAAGTTGTTGAGACTATTTTTGAAAACCGTCTGATTCAGGCGCATGAAATGAACCGCATGGGTGCTAACATTTCACTTGAGGGTAATACGGCTATTGTTACCGGGCAGGAAAAATTGAAAGCCGCTCCGGTAATGGCTACTGATTTGCGTGCATCTGCAAGTCTGGTTATCGCTGGAGTAATCGCTGAAGGTGAAACTGTGATTGATCGTATCTATCATATCGATCGTGGTTATGAATGTATTGAAGAAAAAATGCAGTTACTTGGTGCCAATATTAGACGAGTACCGGACTAGGGACCTGATATGTCTGAACCTCAGTTAACGATCGCTCTCACTAAAGGGCGCATTCTTGAAGAAACCTTACCGTTGCTTGAAGCAGCGAATATTCGGCCGCTTGATAATATTTCTACCAGTAGAAAATTGTTATTTGAAACGAATCAGCCCAATGTTCGTTTGCTGGTGTTACGTGGATCTGATGTGACGACTTATGTTCGTTATGGTACGGCTGATATGGGTATTGCCGGTAAAGACATGCTAATGGAATACGGTAGCGAGTCTTTGGGGCAGTGTGGTGATCAGGGTATGTATGAGGTTCTCGACCTGGGTATTGCAGCATGCAAGTTGATGACGGCAGGTAAGGTTGACCAGGCTCCGATAAGAAATCGTCGTATTAGAGTGGCGACCAAATTTGTGAATGTGGCTAAAGCCTATTATGCAGAGCAAGGCATACAGGCAGATATGATCAAATTATATGGTGCAATGGAGTTGGCGCCGATTATGGGCTTGGCAGATGAAATTGTTGATATTGTTGATACCGGTAATACACTGAAGGCTAATGGACTTGAACCCTGGGAAGAGATTGCTGATATCAGCTCACGCCTGATTGTGAATAAAGCCTCCATGAAAATGAAGCATGCCCAAATTAAAGCATTGGTTGATTGTATTGCTTCTGCAGTTAAATAATTGGCTATTTTGTATATATCATGACTAATATTCAGCGTTTAAATATTCTTTCTGAGAACTTTGAAAGCAAGTTGGCAAACTTGCTTGCATGGGATGAAGTCTCTGATGAAAAAGTTGTAGGTATTGTTGAAGAGATTCTTGCAGTAGTAAAAGAAAAAGGTGATGCAGCTCTGGTTGAATTTACCAATCGCTATGATCGCATGGATGTTTCAGGCTTTGAGCAATTAATTGTATCGAAGCAACAGATTGAAGATGCTTATTTACGTACTCCGGAAAATAAGTTGCGGGCATTGGAGAAGGCCGCTGAGCGTGTACGTTTATATCATGAGTACCAGAGGCAGGATTCCTGGCAGTATACTGAGGCAGATGGTACGGTATTAGGTCAGAAAATAACGGCAATGGATAAGGTCGGTCTCTATGTACCAGGAGGAAAGGCATCTTATCCTTCTTCCGTTTTGATGAATGCTATTCCTGCCAGGGTTGCAGGCGTTAAACAAATTATCATGGTTGTTCCTTCACCCGATGGCGAGTTAAGTGATCTGGTATTAGCTGCAGCAAAAATCGCAGGCGTTGATCAGATTTTCACTATTGGGGGGGCGCAGGCAATCGCAGCATTGGCCTATGGTACGGAGTCTGTTCCCAAGGTCGACAAAATTGTAGGTCCGGGAAATATCTTTGTCGCTACAGCCAAGCGGATGGTGTTTGGTCTGGTTGGTCTGGACATGATTGCAGGTCCTTCAGAAATACTTATTCTATGTGATGGTAAAACCGATCCTGACTGGATTGCCATGGACCTGTTTTCACAAGCTGAACATGATGAAAATGCCCAGTCTATTCTTATTTCTGATGATGCAGCTTTTCTCGATGCGGTTCAGGCTTCTATTGATACATTGTTACCTGAGATGCAACGTGCAGAAATTATCAAGCAGTCGCTTGAAGGGCGAGGAGCGCTGATTCAAGTGCCGGATATGGATGCAGCTATTGAGTTAAGCAATCGTATTGCCCCAGAGCATCTGGAGTTGTCTTTGGATAACCCTGAGGTGGTTGCCGAGAAAATAATACACGCCGGTGCTATTTTTATGGGGCGTTATACAGCTGAAGCCTTGGGTGATTACTGCGCCGGACCAAACCATGTGTTGCCTACTTCAAGTACTGCCCGGTTTTCATCACCGCTGGGTGTGTATGATTTCCAAAAACGCAGTTCCCTGATTAATTGTTCTGCGCAAGCAGCAAGTGAACTGGGTAAGATCGCCGCTACACTGGCTCGAGGGGAATCTCTTGAGGCTCATGCTCGATCAGCAGAATATCGTATTGAGAAAAAAGATGAGTGAGACCTCTAATAAAATACAGCGGTTATTAACGCCAGTAGTTCAGGGTATGCAGGCTTATCATGTGCCAGATGCTTCAGGTTATATCAAACTGGATGCTATGGAGAACCCTTATACATGGGATGATGCCCTTAAGCAGAAATGGCTTGATGTTATTCAGTCCGCTGAAATTAATCGTTACCCCAGCCCTTCTGCTGATGAGTTGCGAGCCAAAATTTCTGAAGTGATGAACATTCCGAAAGAGCTTGATGTAATGCTGGGGAATGGCTCTGATGAGATCATCCAGATTTTAACCATGGCAATGGCTACTGATAATGCGTCAATGTTATCTGTAGAGCCCAGTTTTGTGATGTATAAGGTGATTGCAGATACTGTGGGTATGGATTTTCATTCGGTATTGCTCAATGATGATTTTAGTTTGAATGTTGATGCTGTGTTATCAGCAGTGAAGGAGCATCAACCGAGTTTGTTGTTTTTTGCTGTGCCCAATAATCCAACAGGAAACTGTTTTTCCAAGGCCGAGCTGAGAAGTATTATAGAGGTTAGTGACGGGCTGGTTATTGTTGATGAGGCTTATATTGCCTTTACTGAAGCGGACATGATTCAACTGGCAGTGGATTATGATAATGTTTTGATTATGCGCACTTTGTCTAAAGTGGGCTTGGCTGGTTTGCGTTTGGGTATGTTAATAGGCAAACGTGCCTGGATAGAGCAGTTTAACAAGATACGCTTGCCTTATAATATTAATGTGCTTACTCAAATAACAGCACTGTTTGCTTTAGAGCATTATGATATGTTGCTTCAGCAAGCAGCATTAATTAAAGATCAGCGAAAAGATTTGGTTTCTCAGTTACGTGCTATCGATGGTGTTCAGGTTTTCGAGAGTCAGGCGAATTTTGTATTGATTAGAACAGAAGCGGATGCAAAAGTAGCTTTTGGGAAAATAAAAGAGCAGGGAGTTCTGGTGAAGTGTCTCTCGGGTGGGCATCCCCTCTTAAATAACTGCCTGCGTGTTACTGTTAGTACGGAATATGAAAATGGACGGTTTATTTCTGCCCTGAAAAATTCCTTAAGCGCATCATCATAAACATAAAGCCCTAGTTTTCCAGGGAAGGTCTTATGCCAACCATTACCGGGATCATCATGGTTTGGTTTGCTCTGATAATCTCTATATCAATTTTCTTCCCGGGTTCAAGGTTGGCTACTTCCAGTAACCCTGCCTGACCACTTTTTATTTCTTTGTCGTGTATGCTTATGATGATATCCCCGGGTATTAATCCGGCTTGTTCGGCGGGGCCATTTTGGTGAATTTTGGTAATAATAACGCCTGATGTTTGTTGTATGCTGAGTTTATTGGATAGTGTCGGGTTGAGCTGGGTTACTTCAAGACCAAGCCAACCACGTATAACTTGCCCGTGCCGAATAATATCCGTCATAACCTTGGTCGCAATATCAATTGGTATTGCCAGGCCAATCCCTTGAGATCCTCCGGTTTGGGAGTAGATGGCTGAATTAATGCCAATGAGTTTCCCTTTGCTATTAATCAGGGCGCCTCCTGAGCTACCAACGTTAATGGCAGCATCGGTTTGAATAAAGTAAATCGAAGCAGGAATCATGAATTTTCAAATCCCCCTTAGCGCTCTTTGCGTTTTAATAATCGAAGCGAACCCCCTGAATTATACCCAAGTTCCTAATAAACAAACACTTAAATGTTATTCGAGG
>CBDUPD010000154.1:0-6170 GCA_965368985.1 uncultured Spongiibacteraceae bacterium
AATCACCATTGCGAACCTTCAGATTTTGACCATAGGCACGATAACTACCTTCACGCAGACTGATAAATCCTCTACCCTGCCAGGGTGTTTGAGGAGAATGTGTGATTTTTAAACTTCCATCAAGCAGAGTTTCCAGACCAAACCCCCGAAACTTAACAATATCACCTAACACGACATCAACATCGGCACTTATATTCCACGGTTGCTCCCCTGATTGATCTGCGCCTATAACAATACTATCACCAGATATAGCAATACTGTTAACCGGCTGCTGCTTCATAACCACAAATGCACGTGGCACCTCTACACGACCATTGATTGATAACTCATTATTTATCCAGCCCACCTGCAAATCAGGATTCAACCAGACATTGGCCCGTGTAATCGGTTGATAGTGTATTTCCTTACCTATGATATTTACTTTCCCGGATGTTCCATCTGCAAGCCAGTCAAGCTGGCCATCAACAGCAATACTCCCCTCATCAACTTTAGCATCTCCTATGTAAGATAAATGATTTCCATCTATGCTTAATTTTAACCCCACCCTATCCAGCACCCAGGGCATGCCAATAATTTCTGCCTTACCATCGGATATATTCATAGCGCCATTTAAATAAGGGTTTTTGACCGTACCACTAATCACAAGCCTACCCTGCAAACTACCCTGCAACTGCGTAAAATCGTCAGCAACTGGCATTAACGCTGCCAGGGGAAATTTTGAAAAAGTGACATTACCGGCCAGATTCACTTTGTTATCAATATTAAGTTCGCTATTAACATACGCTCCCGTATCAGTTTGGCTGTCAAAATCAATATTCATGCCGTCAATATGACTATCAATAGAAAGGCTTGTACGTGTAAAAAGAAAATTAAGCGGTTCATTAGATGTATTGATACTGATCTTGACATTCTTACTTTTCAGCTCGCTATTAAAAAGCAGATGGTGATCAAGACGCTTTCCTTTTATGCTTCCATGAAGTAATCCTTGCATAGATACCTGCGGGCTTATCCAGGGTTTAAACCACTCTACCGGCATGTTTCTTACTGCCAAATCATATTTGGCATCCTCAGCATCTACAACCAAGTCTGAAACATTACATATTTCTGCTTCTTTTGATGATAGACAAAACGGCTTGACCAACAAACGACTCTTCTCAAGCTGTCGCCAATGAATAGGCATAGTTGATGTCAACTGCCAATCAGGTAATAACCATTTTTCGACTGGCTCTATTGTCCCCTTATGGCATGCTAACTCAACCGCCTGCACTGAGTTTTCTACGGTTTTAGCAATTTCTCCATCACATTGAACTGCCACTTTAAACCACTGATCATCATACCCATTCACATTGACAGCAAAGTTATCCCACTTTCCTTTTATCGCCACAGCCATTTGCTGCCAGGTAAGCTCTCCTGCAGTAAAGCTGTCACCGTTGACTTTCACTTGTATATTTTCAAATAAACTAACATTACCCTCCATCTTTACTTGATCAACGGACACATCCTGATAAGAAAGTTTTTTACCTGTTAGCTGAAATTTCACCTGCGAATCAGGCCCTAGTGATGTTGCTTTTGCAACACCAGATACTCTCCCACCAGCATCTTGGAAAAGCTGAGAAATATCTCCAAGATTTATTTTCCACATTGCTGCTTTATTCATCAGCCACGGAGCTTGTAATTGAACCTTATTATCCCCAACTGTCAGTCTGGCTTGCTCAATGGTCAATCTGGATAAACTATTTCCATGCAATGCTAAAGCCATATCTACAGCATGTTCTCCATATCGCCCCGTAGAGTAAAACTGACTAACACCAAAATTCTGTAACTCCTTATTCCAATCAATATCTACATTAGCAGTACCTGATAACAAGGTTTTTTCTGGCAGAGATATTACAAAGTTGTTTAGCAAAAAATTCTCCCAACTGACCTTCAATTTTGCTTTTATTGGCAAATTTACCAGTACATCACCTGAAGCTTCTACCCTGCCCTGACCAGATAACTGAAGTTGTAATTGCTGGATTTGCACTAACTCCGGATCAAATTTTATTTGCGCCGTTAGCGGCTGAGACTTTTTCCAATAATTACTGGAAAGTTGGGCAGATAGTCCTGCAACGCCGGTTTTCCCTTTACCCTCGGCCTTAACATTGATCTTTTTTAACTCCAACTGGTTAGATGTAGGTGACTGAGTTTGATATTTAAAACCTTCAATCGTATTGCCTTGCAGTGACCAGGGTAGCAAGGGATCAAGCAGGTTAATCTCAATCACGGCATTCGATGGCCAGTCTTCAAATACTTGAACATCCAGATTTAAAGCTGATAACTCTCCTTTTGACTTCACCTGAGCTATTAAGGGGCTATTTAATGCCGGCTGAGCTTTCTTTTTATACAGTTTCGTTTGTAGCGATAAATGATAATTATCTGAAAACTCAATTGAACCTGACGACTCCTGACGCCACTCCTGATAATGAAAATCAAGCTTTTTGAATCGTGAGTGAGCTCCTACCCACTTAACTTTGGCTCGTAATCTGCTTATCGGATCAGGGATACCCAGAGCCAACAGGCTTGCTGCCTCAATATCGAGATTTTTTATATCAAGCGGAATGGGGCTCGATAATTGATACAAGTTCGGCCTGTCTACTGACACTGGAGTGCGCGCAGGATCTGCTACCGGCTCCAGTAATAGCTGCTGTATCGAGACCTGCTGAAGACAAACCGTGAAATACCATAAACAGCTCCAATCGGGCTGCACAACCAGCTGCTGAATATCCAGCGTTGTTGTATCTAACTGCCAAACAAGATGCGTTATCTCAATACCTTCTTGCAAACTGCCACTGGCTGAGTCTATTTGCAGCATTGGCCACTTCTTCTCGGCATAACGTTCAAGCATTGGCACAAGATCTTTACTACTCCATAAGACATTGGCTACCATTGTCAACAGCAGTGTCAGCAACAACAATATAGCTACAGTAGAAGCACTCAGACGCAATAAGCGATTCATATGCTGGGCCCCATGGAGATATGCAATTGAAGGCCACTATGGTGTTCATTATCTATTGGCCATGCAACATCAAACCTGACCGGCCCAATAGGGCTTTGCCAATGCCACCCGGTACCTGCACCTTTAGACCACGACTCATCTGGCTCAGTAAAAGCGCGCCCAACATCATAAAATAGTGCCCAGTGCCATTTTTCACTATAACGCCAGCGATATTCTGCACTCACTATATTCAAATAACGCCCACCTATTAATTTCCCATCTTCTGACTTTGGCGCTAATGATTCATAGTCATAACCTCGAACTGACTGATCACCACCAGTAAAAAATCGCTGAGAGGAAGGTACTTCAGATACGCGACTTGTGCTGATAGCGCCGAGCTCCATTCGTGCAACAAGCACATGCTCCGGAAGAAAGGCATAAAGATATTTCCCACCAACCTTTAATCTTATAAAGTCATGATCAGCACCTAAATCCGCTGCACTGCCACTCAAGCCTGCCCAGATTTTATATCCCTTATCCGGGTTGCGTATTGAGCCTACATACTGTGTTAGACTTAAATTAACGCCGGGAATCACATACAATGCGGTCGTACGAGGCTCACTCCCCTGCTTGTAATCTTCTCGCTCAAGATCAAGCTTATAGGTACGCTGCCAACCGGAATCAAACAGACGATGCCAACCAACGCCCATATTTAATTGACGACTATTGGTATCTTCGTTCACCTTTCTGCGCCAACCGGTATCAAAAGACAGATAGTGACTGAGAGGGTCTGTGATTGGCACTCGGTATTCTGATGCCAGACTCTGCTCTATCGCTGACAGGCGCATATCGTTAAACCACTGGTGCCCATATTTATTTACCTGCGGCTGCGCCCATCCCAATCGAACACGCGGACCTGTATCCGTACTAAAACCCAGCCCGGTTGTAAATTGGTGATAATTGGCATCCTGCAAGGAAACATCAATAATCTGACCCGTTTCTCCATCACCAACAGGGTTTACCTTTACATCACCAAAATAACCCGTTGCAGTAAAACGACCATAAATATCGGCCAGTAATCGGGCTCGATAAGGCTCACCGGTCTTAACAGGGTTTAGACGTTCCAATACATCTGTTTGTAAGCTAGACCCATGAAAACGAACACTGTTAACGGTATGAAGCTGACCAGTATCCAGTTGCCAGTGAATATCAGCTTTTAAATCAGAAACGTTAACCGTGAGCTTATGAACAACATAATGCGCATCCAGATATCCCAGGTGCAAGGCTCTTTGTAACCCATTATTTTTATACTTTTCATAAACTCCGTGATGAATGGCATCGTGGGTCTTGAAAGCTTGCTTTCTTCGCCAATCAACCAATGACTTCTCTTTACTACCGGCACCAAGTATCTCAATACTGATGTTGTTCCACAGCACCCTGTCGCCAGGCTCTACCTGAATCAGCCTGTTTTGCTCATCGCCTTCAATGGTATAGCTTAATTGATAATAACCCAGTGCTTGTCCAGCCCGCGTGATCGCCAACTCAAGACGACGATTATAGGCAGCCGCACTTAAGCCTTGCCCACCATTGAGCTCACCCAGGCTTAGCTGGATATTACTGGCAAGCTCCTGATCGGCACCTGATACTTTCCAATCAACAGCACTTGCTATCTGTGGTACGACAACAATCAATGCAACCAAAAAATAACCGACAGACAAATGGAATATATTTTTCACTTAATCAAGTTCCTGGCTTACTACGCAAGCAAGACGATATATACTCACTACAACTTCCACTGTTATCATTAATAATTAATTATGTATAGGATTAGTTTAGGGAGATATTGCTTCACATACCATTAATTTCAAGCTATATCCCTCAGACTTTGAATAAAAACTGATACGATACAATTAACAATCATATATAACTTTTTACAGCCCCAATATATTTCTTACCAGGGTTAATATGTAGTGGCTCTGCAAGCAGAATTGGTGATGGTGATGGCGTTATTGAGCATGATGTTGTACTTATCTGGGTGATCAACCCAGAATCATAACCGGTGCAGATATTCCTTGGGGACTACTGAAAGGGATTATACCACCAATCAAACAATAACTGGCTCTTAAGAACTAATCATCGGCAGCTTATAATAAAGTGACGTTTGCTGCGTAAATGTAAATCGGCGCACTTATAACTAAAATCCACGCCTGCATTAAACACTCATTTAAAACTGTAAAATTTTATACAAATCGTTAGACCTATAGATATCAAATAAGCCAAAGACACTTATTACTCTCACGCAAGAGCGTTAAAATATCCCACCGATGACTTACTGGCTAACAAAATTTAGGGATAGTGAATATTAATAGGCGCCATTCCACTGTATGACTCAATGCTCAAATGAATAAAATCAAGCATATACAAGCCATCAATATTCGGAGGCATATGTCCCATTAAACCATTATTCGCTAATCGCAGACCTACCAGATTGCCATCTCCATCACAGGTAATACCATAAGCACTGCATGCAATAGGCCCTTTCAAACTCCAACCATAACTATTGGTCCACGCAAAGCCTCCGGTTTGGTCATAGATATTCAAAAGCGCCTGCTGTATATCAGGGTCTGATATATGGGCGTACGATGATGATGAGATACTGACAAGACTGATTAAGATAAATTTTTTAAAAATCGACATTTTATTCCATTCGCTCTACTGCAAAAAAAGCTGAGTTACAATAGTAAATAACACCACAGAACACAATGCTATATGTTAGACAGAACAAAAACTTAACGATTATTAATATCTTAATAGGAGTAATTGGTTTATTTTTAACCAAGAAGACACTTTTGGTTCATTAACTACATAAACGCCAAGATCTTTCCAGATAACTATTTCTAGGGAAGCTCTGAATAATTCGAATAGTTTTTCTGTGACAAGGAAGCACCGCGCGGAGAACCGCAGTTTACTTGGCGTAAATGAGGATTCGAGCACGGAGCTGACGCAGTCACAGGGAAAATAGGCCATTATTCAGAGGTTCCCTAGACCTTCTGCAGATATGTAGCCAACCACAATGCCTGCTTATTTCTAATAATCAAACAAAAACATGCCCTTTCACAATTGCATGTTGCTATTAAAAAGCTAAGGAAGCTCTGAATAATTCGAATAGTTTTTCTGTGACAAGGAAGCACCGCGC
>CBDUPD010000155.1:0-6158 GCA_965368985.1 uncultured Spongiibacteraceae bacterium
CACCGATATTACATCGGGTAAGTACATGATCATTTTCAATATGGGTATTAAGCTCATTAAGATCAGAACCAATGGTTGTTATTGGCCGTGCCTGCAACCAGAATAACTTGCCACTTTTATCAATAGCCCACTCCATATCAAGTGGTTCACCAAGTTTCTCGGCTGCCTCCCGCGCCTGATGGGCAAGGGTTTTAATCTGAATTTTATTAAGCAGTATCTCTTCACCACAGAGAATTTCTTCAACATGCGTATCATCATTACTTAGCAAATAATGATCAGAACTTGCCTCTCCACTAACCAGCGCCTCACCCAAACCTTCAACAACATCAATAACCAGGCGATCATGACGACCTGTCATTGGGTCTGCAGTAAACAACACTCCGGCATAAGCGGCATCTACCATATTCTGCACCACGATACACATGGTAGATTCACTTTCATGATCTCGATCTTGTTGATATGCAGCTGCACGCTCTGCTTGCAAAGATTCAACACAGGCATCAATGGCTTTCTTTAGAGCTTCTTCACCCTTTACATTAAGAATGGTTTCAAACTGGCCAGCAAACGAATTATCGCCTGCATCTTCACCGAGCGCAGAAGAACGCACTGCAACCTCTGCAGCACCAATATTTTCATAGGCAGCCATTAAATCTTCAGGATAAGAACCAGCTTGTGCGTTAACAACAACAAAGCCTTGGGGCACATCCAGGTTCAGTGAAATTAATTGAGCCAGCCCTTGAGCCTTGCCACCAACATTTTCGTTGGCTACATCTTTGAGTAACAGAATATGAGGAGGTGTTGTATTAGCCATAATCCCTTTCTTTTTTGTAAATTCTTTAGGTTAACGGAGTCTATACAAGGTAAAACTCTTTGTCGATTGCCGTATTAAACCGTTTTTAATAGCTCAGGTGCCATCACTTCAATCATCTGTTTGATCGCGACTTTCCACTCTACTTTTGTTGGCCCGGCCAACTCGGTTAGCTTATGGGTATCGACTGTCAGATTACCCAGAGCTGTCTCAATTGGATTAAAAGCAGGTGTTAAACCGGTTAACTCACCCATATATTCACACCACTGCTCTATCGATACTTCTTCAGAACCGGCAAGGTTAACCGTGGTGACTTCTGTAGTAGCCGCAGCTAACAAATAAGGTATTTTCTCGATATAGTCATCAGAGTGTATAGGACTGTAGCCATTAGGCGCATCAGGATGAACATCGATAGGCATACCACCTTGCATCATCATAAGATGAAAATAGGGCCAACAAGGGAAAGATCCATAAGGGACATTCAAGCGGGCAATAGTAAGCGGCACATCAAACTGACTGGCCACGAAACGGGCGACAGTCTCAGCGGCAATTTTTGAAATACTGTAGGTTTCAAACAGATTACGATGATTATCACCCAGTGGCGAATCTTCACTTCGCGGCTCATGGCCGGCATATTCATAAACCGCCGTAGATGAGATATGCAAAAAGGCTTCTACATCACGATAATGCAGCATCAATCGTCCAATAGATTCTGCATTAACCGGTAAGTCGATATGCCATTTACCCGATTTAGCCACAGCAAGGTTTAATACATAGTTAATATTCTCTGGTAAACCATTCCACTCAGCAGCTGCCAAATCAAGAATAACCGGGGTTGCGCCCAGAGACTGAATTTTGTCTTTATCTTCCTGCTTTTTATAACGAGCACCTGCAAATACTTCATTATCTTTTGCCAACTGCTCAACGATAGGCTGCGCCACAAAGCCTGTCGCACCGGTGATTAGAACTCTTTTACCTATCAATTTTACAGGATTTATCGTCATTATCTTCTCTCCAAACTTTCTTAGCAAAACTCATCAATCGTAACATCAATTTTCAGCTCACATCATAGCTTTTTATTTTCATCTACCCACATCCATCTGTATGAGACAGGAAAAAAATAGTGACAAAATAACTACTTATCACATTTTTTTATAAAAAAGTTTTACATTCGCTCATAAGTGACTATTATTAGTTTCAAGTTGAGTGTTTTTTGTGCAGTTATATCATGATCAGTACATTGTTTATTAAAGGTCGAGACTTATTTCTTTCAGATAATTCTGACGGAAAAAACATCCATCAAATAAAAGTTCATTTTCAACACCTGCAATCAAAAACATCTGAAGATGAAGATGTTGAACAACTTAACTTTCTTGCTAATGCCTATATTTTTCGTGATTTCAGTACGGCTTGTGATGATTCTCACCCGCAATACCCGGTTCTACAAGATTTTAAATCACCCAGTTACCGATCATTATTAATAAAACGCTTACCCTCTAATCTGAACCGCTTACTGCGTTTAGATGAATTGACGATTGATCATAAAGATATTGAGAAAACTCTCTGCCTGTCACCAACCATACAAGAACAAGCCGTGGTTATAGCCAACCACCCGCCTTTTACGAATAACAATCAATGGTTTTCCAATTTTGATGACATTAAACATCAATTTAAACGGCAAGAATTTTTGGCAATTATTTGTGCCGCCATATTAAAACAGCACTGCATAAAACAAAGCACCAACGCCATTGAACAAGACTTTTTCCAGCAGGGAGTTTACTGTGGTTATATAAGCATGATGTTGGCCAGGGAAAATCGATACAGCCCCTTAAAAAGCTTCATAACATGTCTTATTCATTTTATTTGCCGCTTGTATATTTATCGTGAACTTGAAAACAAGAAGAAGTTGCCGAATAAACATGATCTTCTGCTTGAACTTGACAGCTTATCTGTGAAGTTAAGTTATTGGGTTGCTAAAGACTGGGGACTGCCCGAAGAAATACTCTTTACCCTGAAAGAGCGCTTTCAACAACCCAGGGATTTATCTTTATCTGCTTATATCATGCAAAAAAGTGAGCATGCCAACCTGGCGTTGATGTTGTATCAACACGGACAATTTAACCGCAAGCAAACCCAGAAGTTTCTGGACTCAATGAACATTGATTATCAGCGCCTGTTTGATCAAATAACATCAACAACTCATTAAACCTTTGCTTACATTAAATACTCGGTTTCCTCCTTTACAACCCTCCAACAAAATCTCTACAATGCCTGCTACGATAAACCTTCCGTGATTTAAAGGAGCTTGTCATGCGTCGCGTAATATTTAACCAAAAAGGTGGCGTTGGGAAATCCAGTATCAGCTGCAACCTCGCAGCCGTAAGTGCTTCAATTGGCTACAAAACCTTGTTAGTTGATCTTGATGTTCAAGGAAACTCAAGCTATTACCTTGGCATTGATACACATACTGAAGAAAACCGACAATCAATGGAAGGCTCTGTCGCCGAGCTACTAAAACAAACATCAGGTGGCTGGTTTAACGCCAAAAAAGGCCTTGATGAATTTATTTATGAAACCGCTTTTGAAAATCTGGACCTAATGCCTTCGAATCCAGCACTTGAAACCATCGAAAAGGAACTTGAAAGCAAATACAAAATCTACAAACTGCGCGATGCCATGCAAGATCTCTCTAAAGAATACGACCGCATCTACATCGACACACCTCCCAACTTTAATTTCTACAGCAAATCGGCACTGATTGCCGCTGAATCAGTAGTTATCCCATTTGATTGCGATACTTTTTCAAAATCAGCTTTATATAACCTGATGAATAATCTGGTTGAGCTAAAAGAAGATCATAACCCTGATTTACGCATCGAAGGCATTGTCATCAATCAGTTTAATAGCCAGGCAAACCTGCCTACCAAACTCATTGAAGAGCTGCGTGAAGAGGGCTTACCCGTACTTGATGCCTTTTTGAACTCATCAGTTAAAATGAAAGAGTCTCACAGAGAGCAAAAACCACTGATTTATCTGGCACCTAGCCATAAACTTACTGATCAGTTTCGTGAACTCTTTGATTGCATCGAAGACACTACAGAAGCAGCTGCCACAGAAGCCTAAGGGCTGCTAACAAACTCTGGATTACTATATGGTCAGCTTAATTTAGCTGACCAATCTTCTTTAAATGCGTATAATCCGACCAATATACTCAAGTATAAGCCATCCCTGACCGGATCTATGCCAATTCAATGAACACCGCCAAAAATCTACATTCCTATCGCAAATACTGGGCCGAGTGTCTTGGGCCTGCGCCTGAGCTTCCCATGAGCAGGGAAGAAATGGACGTTCTTGGATGGGATAGCTGCGATATTATTATCGTCTGTGGCGATGCCTATGTTGATCATCCAAGTTTTGGTATGGCTGTAATCGGTCGTGCATTAGAGGCTCAGGGCTTTCGAGTAGGCATTATTGCCCAACCTGATTGGCACAATAAAGATGACTTTATGGCACTGGGCCAACCCAATCTGTTTTTTGGCGTATCTGCCGGTAATATGGATTCAATGATCAATCGCTATACGTCTGATCTGAAAATTCGTAAAGATGACGCTTATACACCCGGCGGCATGGGAGGCAAGCGCCCTGACCGTTCAGTGATTGTTTATTCTCAACGCTGTCGAGAAGCCTACAAAGACACCCCGATTATCATAGGTGGTATTGAATCAAGCCTGCGCCGCATCGCTCATTATGATTACTGGAGTGACAAGGTACGTCGCTCGGCCATTGTCGATGCCAAAGCTGACCTGTTAGTTTATGGTAACGCCGAACGAGCCATTACCGAAATAGCTCACCGAATAGCCAATGGCGATACAGCTGAAAACATAACTGATATTCGAGGCACTGCCTTTATATGCAAAACCCTACCCGATTGGCGATGCATAGACTCAACAAAAATAGATTCACCCGGAAAAATTGAACCCATTCACAATCCTTACGAAGATAAGACAGCTGTCTCTTGCGAAAAATCAGACACTCAGCCGATAAGAATTATCGACGAGAGAAAAGACCAGGCTACAGCACTCAATAAAAGAGACAACACCTATATACGCCTGCCATCATTTGAGAAAGTCAGTAGCGATAAAACCCTATATGCACATGCCTCAAGAGTATTCCATCTTGAAACTAACCCGGGCAATGCTCGCGCACTAGTACAAAAACATGGTGATAAGGAAGTCTGGATAAACCCGCCACCTATTCCGCTGGAAACCGAAGAACTTGACTGGGTATTTGAGCAACCTTTTACACGCTTGCCCCACAGCTCGTACGGTAGCGAGAAAATTCCGGCTTATGAAATGATTCGTTTCTCTATTAACATCATGCGAGGCTGTTATGGCGGCTGTTCTTTCTGCTCAATTACAGAACATGAAGGCAGAATCATTCAAAATCGCTCACACGAGTCCATCATTCAGGAAATAGAAAAAATCAGGGATTTAACACCGGGATTTACCGGCATTATATCTGATCTTGGCGGCCCCACTGCCAATATGTGGCGAACTGCCTGTAAAGATAAAGCTATAGAAGAAACCTGTCGCAGACCTTCTTGCATACACCCTGGCATCTGTAAAAACCTGAATACTAACCAAATGCCTCTGGTTGACCTCTACCGGGAAGCACGCGAACTCCCGGGCGTTAAAAAAATATTGATTGCATCCGGATTACGCTACGACCTTGCAGTAAGAACACCCGAATATGTTCAGGAGCTGGTTACTCACCATGTAGGTGGCTATTTAAAAATTGCTCCAGAACACACAGAAGCCGTACCACTTTCAAAAATGATGAAACCGGGTATCGGCAGTTATGAAACCTTTAAAAAGCTGTTCGAGAAATATTCAAAAGAAGCGGGTAAAGAACAGTACCTCATTCCCTACTTTATTTCAGCACACCCGGGCACCACTGATCAAGATATGATGAATCTTGCCATCTGGTTAAAAACAAACGGCTTCAGGGCCGACCAGGTACAAAACTTTTACCCCTCCCCAATGGCTAACGCAACAACCATGTATCACACAGGCCTAAATCCATTGAAAAAGATTGGACGGGAGGATGTATCTGTTGCCAAAGGACTTCGTCAAAGACGCTTACATAAGGCCTTTTTACGCTATCATGATCCAAAAAACTGGCCCATGCTTCGCGAAGCACTTAAAAAAATGGGGCGCGCAGACCTGATAGGCAACAGTAAAAAACACTTGATTCCCAGAGATGACATTCGCACATCTGCTGGCAGAAACCAGCGATTTCTAACACAGCACACAGGCTTACCGCCTAAAGCTAATGACAAGGTAAAAAAACG
>CBDUPD010000156.1:0-6092 GCA_965368985.1 uncultured Spongiibacteraceae bacterium
TAATCAGGCTATCTTTACCACCAGAACCATCACTACTGGTATCGATTTGACAACCCGTCCCTCCCAACAGAATGAGTGTTGAAGAAACGACATGCAGGCTCTTGATTTTCATAATGATTCCCTGTGACTGGAATATGAGTTGTACAGGACAATGCCTGTCTCAATTAATTTAATGTCCAAGCTATAAATAACAGCAGCAACTTTAGAAAGTTGTACTGTTTATTATAGCTCTTTACTGTATAGCGTTCATATTTTAATCAATTAAAGTTGGCGTAATTTGAGAAGCTTCACACTAGCCAGCTAGCCACTATCAATCTCAATCTCAATCTCAATCGCCCATGATTTTAACAGTGCGCTATATCTCCCAACGCCAACCCACGGTTAACCGCGTCTGGTCTATATTTTCAAAGCCGACTGTTTTTTGAATATTAACAAACCCGGCATTGCCATTTTTTAGCTGAAGCGTACAACCTGTACCAATAATTGAATAAGACGAGTCCACATCATTGGTTGCCAGCCTGAAGTCTCCACCATTGGCTTTATTGCCAACAAAACGTCCGGTAACAAACTCTGTATCGTCTTCAAACTCTTTAATGAACTGCAGGCTGATCATGGGAATAACCACACCCTTTTCTGTATTCACAATATATTGAAAATTCGAACCAAGGTTCAGGGTGGCAATATCTTTCTCCTGCTCGTCTATTTCAACCGCAAGAATAACAGAATCCTTACTGCGCTCTGAGTAACTATCTACCTTGACATTGCCATAAATAAACTGGGCATAAGGCGTTATATTGAATGAACGATGTGACCAATCATAACCCGAGCCTAAAGACAGTGTGGTCTGGCTGCTATGGTAGGTCGCCTCGGCAACACCTTCACCAGTAATAATGCATTCGTTATTAACGCTCACGCACTTGAAGTTTCTTTCCTGTTCGTAGTCATCACCACCCGTACTTAGTGAGCTATCAAAAAACCAGTTATCGGTATAGTAGGTGCCGAACAGGGTCAACATATGCGTCTCTGTATCAAGACTGCCTTTTTTGAAACCGGATACATCAAACTCAGTATCCGAGCTTCCCAAATTAAATGCCAACCCGGCTACCATATTATCAGTAAAGCGATAGTCTACTCCCACCGTCAATACAACAGTATCTGTCTCACTACCGGTTTCGACATCATCATCTGATTGATCTGTTTTAATTGCTGCGCCATTAACAAAAACACTTAAACGGCCGTAATCACTGATCCTGGAACTGGCCTGTATTTCTTGTGAGGCGTCATTGGCAACATTATGATTACTGGCCAATATATCGCCACCTTCATACCATTGCTGACCATCATAATAGTGCAAGGGTTGTGTATTAGCAGCCACACCACCTGAACGAATATTGTTAAGACGCTGCCCAAGATTGGTTAATGCCTGCTTGATAGCGGTAACGCTGGTATCTGTTGATGCATCAGGGTTAAGTGGCTGAATACTCTCGATAAACGCAGCAACCTGTTCTGCACCACCAGGCTGCTGCAGGGTACTGATGATCTTGTCACAGACATTTTGAAAACTATCGAAGGTATTACGAGAGACGCAAGTCAGCAGACTATCGGCTAACTCTGAAAGATTACCCTGACCTTCATCAGTCGGCAACTTGGCCCGAACAAGATCCAGCAAAACCCCACTATCAGTATGCACATTACAACCATTATTTTCCTGACTACATCCCATTTGGAAAAATGGTTCGGCATCAGGATCAGTTTTTAATTCACAACTCACAGACCGGTTGTTACTTGCATCGGTAACAATGGTACAGCCCATATCAAGATCAAAGGCACCCAACTGGCAGCTTACAACGCCGTCAATAAGAGAACAGTCAGAGCCTGCAGAAGAAAAATCAACACCGGGAGTTCTGTTAAGAATAGTCAACAAGTCAGCAGTTAATTCAACAATAGAGGTATTGGTAATCTCACCTTCTGTAATACGGCACGTTTCAAGATCATAGGTCTGATTAACACCTGAAGGCTCTCCACACTCTATTACCAGGTCATCAATAACAGCAAATGCTTGTTGGCACACAAGACTCAATACAATAATACTCAGGTACTTCAACCCGACCTGGATAGAGTTTTTGGCAGCTTGTTTTATCATGATACTGTTCCTCTAAAAGGTATAGGCCATACCCACATGAAACATGGGCAGCAAGCTATAGTCTGAAATCTCATCCTCAAGTGCAGCCCGCTCTTTTTCCAGGTCTTGCACAAACACAGCATTACTTACATCAAATCCATTCTCATCATTCTCAAGGTCTGCGTTCGATGAATAAACCCTACCTGATGCCTTATATGAAAGTGCACCCTCGCCAATATAAAGCACTCCCTGACTTATTCTTAAAGTTAATCCATTATCAAAAGCATATTTCGCGCCTATCCCAAGATAGGGTGATGATTTGGAAAATGATGCCTGCCCTTTAAGACGCAGGTCTTTACTGTAATAAGTATGATCCCCAATTTCCCTTGAATTCCCCTGGGGTTTTGCATCCAGCTTCCAGTTGTGGTCACCGACATACAAGCCACCAGCCAGATAAAAATATTTATAGGGAACGTACTGAATCAATACACCAAGGTTATCCCTGTCATATTCAATATCATAATCGATACCATCTTGTTCAAATTCATTGTCATAAGGTGCTGTTGTCAACTCCACCTGTACATGCACATGATCACTCAATGGCTTCTGGTAAGTTAAAGCGATACCATTAAATATGCCAATATCGACACCCACCGAGTCGGCGTAACTACCCATACTCAATAGGAAAAAGAAAGACGTTGCGAAGAGAGAAAAGCGCTTTTTAGTCACCATTACACAGTTCCATTTCATAGAAAACAATACCGTTGCCAGACACTAGGACTTCCAAAGACCTGCCAACTGTTTTAATCCCGTTTAACCAAGGGCGATATGCTCAAGATAATACCACATAACAAAGTATAGACAGCCCATAGCATATATTCCTGCTATTACATCATCGAGCATGATCCCTACACCACCATGCACCTTTTTATCAAGCCAGCCAATCGGGAAAGGCTTAAAAATATCAAAAATGCGAAATAGTACAAACCCAACAGCCATCCAGTAAAAATGTGGAGTTCCCATCTGCCAGGTAACAAATAACATTGTTATCCAATATCCAACAAACTCATCCCATACTATTGAGCCGTGGTCATGTACACCAATATCATCTGCTGTCTTTTCACAAATATAGACCCCTGCAAACATGGCTATCAATACAACAATATAAAAAGCGATAAACGGCAAGTGGGACAATACATAATACAGCGGCACAGCCATTAGCGTGCCCCATGTCCCCGGCCCTGGCTTTAACAAACCGCTACCAAAGCCCACGGCGAGCACATGTACAGGGTCTTTCAGGTTAAACTTTACATTATTCATGAAAATGGTCGAATCCTGGTGTGTTAATTTCCAAACCGGCTGGCTGGTTCATGAGCCTTAATTCATGGCCTGCGACTATCTTACCGATGCAATAACTATTGTCTACAGTCATTGCATCAGGTGACAGTCGACTGGTGAAACAGAGTTGATAGTCATCACCTGCCGATAGCGCCAAAGTAAGCGCTTCATTATTATCAACCTCTGCCTTGAGGGCATCAGACAAGGGGATCTTTGTTATATCCACTTCAGCCCCGACAGATGAAGCACGTAAAATATGCCCAAGATCAGCCAGTAAACCATCTGATATATCAATACAACTGCTTGCGATCTCCCGCAGACTAACACCCAAGCCAAGACAGGGTTCCGGATTAAGATATGCTTTCAATAGTTGCCTTGTAGTTTCTGACTCAGGAATTCTCTTCTGATATACAGCCAGACCGGCACCAGCATCCCCAAGAACACCTGACACATAAATATAATCGCCAAGATTAGCCCCGCTACGCTTCAATGCCTTATCAACAGGCACTTCGCCCTGCACCTGAACCGTAATAGATAACGGGCCTCGTGTTGTATCACCACCAATCAAATGCACCCTGGAATTATTAGCCGCCTGAAATAAACCACGAGAGAACTCTGACAACCAGACTTCATCCAGATTCGGTAGCGTAAGAGCAAGAGTATACCATTTTGCCTGAGCACCCATAGCAGCCAGATCGCTTAAACTGATATTCAATGCTCGATAGGCAATATCAAAAGCAGATGCATCTTCAGGGAAATGAACACCCCCAATGGAGGTATCTACAGAAATAGCTTGATGAGTATTTGGGGTAGAAGAAATCAGAGCACAATCATCGCCAATACCCAAAACAACACTTTTATCATATCGGGCATGCTGTTCAAAATATTGTTTAATAATTTGAAATTCAATACCCGATGCTTGCATGTTTATCAGCCTCGATAACTAATTGTATTTGGGCTTAGTCTCTTCCGTCTGCTTGCAACTCGACACTTCGAAATTGCTCTGCAACCTTATCAAGAACGGCATTAACAAATTTATGGCTATCTTCCGGGCCAAATTTTTTCGTCAGTGAAACGGCTTCATTAATAACAACTTTATAGGGCACATCAACGCGTTCTTTTAACTCATAAATAGCCATTCGTAGTAGCGCCAACTCAACAGGGCCTATTTCATGTAACTCGATATCTGTTAATGCTGGCTCAATAGCCTCATCAAGAATATCAAGTTGCGCAGGCACCTCATGCAGCAATTCCTGGAAATACTCGCTATCAACCTTTGAGAAATCGTTATCGGTACGAAACTCGGCCTCTATCTGGTTCAGGGGAGAGCCGGACATTTTCCATTGATACAGAGCCTGCATCGCATAATGGCGAGACTTGCGTCGTTTGGCGATAAGTATCTGCTTTTCAGTTAAGGGTTTTGACATCAGATCATCTTCAACAAGTTAACCATCTCAAGTGCAGAAAGTGCTGCCTCTTCACCTTTATTACCAATTTCACTACCGGGTTTGGCCCCAATTCTTTCGAGTGCCTGCTCCATATTGTCTACCGTTAACACACCAAAAGATACTGGCGTATCAGTTTCAAGCATCACCTGTGCTGAACCATCAGAGACAACACTAGATACATATTCAAAATGTGGCGTGCCTCCACGTATAACCGCACCTAAAGTGATAATGGCATCAAACTCTTTTTTCTCGGCTATCTTTTTAACAACCAATGGAATCTCAACCGCGCCCGGCGCACGAAAAATAGTAATTTCTTCTTCTTTCACACCGTTTTCTTTCAGGCAGCTAATTGCACCATCCAATAAACCATCGACAATCAAGGTGTGCCAACGACCTGCAACGATGGCAAACTTTGCACCGCTTACATTCAGACCACCTTCTATTGTTTTAATACTCATCTTTTTACCTGCTCTTTTCTATAAACAGCAATTTGGCTATTTTTCTTCGAAAGAAATAAATTCAACAACTTCAAGATCAAAACCGGAAATCGCATTGTATTTTACGGGCGAAGACATTAACCGCATTTTTCTAATACCCGATTCACGTAACAACTGCGAGCCCAGACCAACATTCAGACTCATTTCTGTACCACTACGAGCTGTAGCATCTGCCAATACCTGTTTACCCATCACCACATCGCTACTAAACATCAGGTTCTCTGCACCTTCGGCCTGGGTAAGCAATACAATAACACCCTTGCCTTCTTCCGCTACACGCTTCATCGAACGCTGCATATTCCAGCCTTTATCATTCGGTAAATCAGCCAGCATGACATCACGAACAGTATTGGTAACGTGCACACGTACAAGCGCAGGATCTTCACCTGAAATTTCACCTTTTTTCATCACACGCCCATACAATGTGTCTCGGTAACGCTGCAATAAAAACTCACCATACTCGGTTTCTATCGACCCCTCATCAATCAACTCAATAGTCTTTTCATTAAGCACACGATAATGTATCAGGTCAGCAATAGTGCCTATTTTCAAGTCATGCTCTTTGGCAAACTCTTCAAGCTCGGGACGACGCGCCATAGTACCGTCGTCATTCATGATTTCTACAATAACACTGGCAGGCTCAAATCCGGCCAGACGAGCAAGATCACAACCTGCCTCAGTATGACC
>CBDUPD010000157.1:0-6076 GCA_965368985.1 uncultured Spongiibacteraceae bacterium
TCTAACCCTGTTTTTCTATAAGTTTGGCCATTGCCACTAATCGCTCTGCGGCAACAACATGTAACTCTTCAACCAGACGACCATTAACGACCAGCACACCTTTATCCTCAGCTTTATCCCAGGCTTGCATAATCTCTCTGGCATCCTGAATATCTTTTTCACTCGGCATAAATGTCTTGTTAGCCATATTTAACTGTTTGGGATGAATAAGTGTTTTACCATCAAAACCCAATACTCTGCCCTGATTACAAACAGCTTCATAACCTGCCTCATCATCCAGCTGGTTATAAACACCATCCAGTACATCACAGCCATAAGCTCTGGAAGCCATAACACAGCGACCAAATGCATAGAGAAACTCTTCTCGCTGCTGTGACTGACTAACACGCATCTCTTTGGCCAGATCGTTGGTTCCCAACACCAGCACATTAACATTTTTATGGGCCGCTATGGTTTCAACATTTAATACACCAAGAGGTGTCTCAATCATTACCCACACCGGCACATCTTTATTTAGAATAGCCAGGGCCTGGTTAATCTGTTCTGCCGATTCAACCTTGGGTAACAACACGCCATCCACTGTACTTTCAGAAAGTGCTTTTAAATCGTCATAACCCCATTCACTCTCTACATGATTAACCCGAACAATCTTTTCACGATAGCCGTAGTTTTTTTCTTTTAATGCACTAACAATATTAGCCCTTGCTTCATGTTTCTTATCAGGAGCAACAGCATCTTCGAGATCAAAAATCAGCACATCTGCAGCTAAGTCCAGAGCTTTTTCAAGTGCCCTCTCATTTGAGCATGGCATATACAAGGCACTTCGGCGAGGTTGTTGTTTATTTTCCATTTTTATAAGTCACCTGCTCAAAGAAAGGCTCCAAAGCTAAGTCAACGCCCTCTTCCAACTCATCATCTGTAAAAAACTGCTCTTTTAAATCCGGCGTTATCTTTCCATCAAAATAACGCATGTGATAAGGCAGGGATACCCCACTGAAATTCAAAAACACTTCAGCCCCATTGTATGTATAACCTGCCAAACGCAAAGACAAGCCTTTTATTTTTCTCGGGAGGTCGTAAGTACTCAATGGTTGATTAATAAAAGTAACTTCTCTTTCAACGTTATCCCAACTTGCCTTATCACCCACTACACTTGCTGTTCGCAGCACAACTTCAGGAATTAGCACAATATCATGCGAAAACTGCCTTGCTGAAAGATCAACAATAGCTTTTATATAAACTGAACGATTGAGAGGAATAAACCTTCCTACATTCGGATCATAAACAGAACCGGATACCAACAAGGCCTCTTCACGTAACTGCTGATAATGTTCAGCAGTCATAGACTCAACCTGAAACCCTTTCTTTTCAATATTGTTTATCAACTGTCGATAAATAGGCTTGGATGAGTCTTTTAACTCTTTATGAAGGGCTTCCACATGCAATACAACCACCTTATTGGCATCAATCATCAGTGGTTTTGTATCAGGAACCATTTCGCACCCATTAAGGCATAAAACCAGCAAGGGTATCAGCAGGCAGGAAAATAACGCTTTATCTAATTGCATTGATTTATAAACTCCAGAATATCGCTTGTCAGGCATTGTGTATTTTCACAATGAGGAAAATGACCGACCTTTGGATAACTGACAAAACGAAACTGATTGGTAAATGCATCAGATATACCTTTAAACTGATCCATACCCAATGCCCCGTCAGATTCACCTGCAACTAACAAGGTAGGCACTGTAGTTTGCTGACTCATTACCTGCCACTGTTCTCTTGTTACACCTCTTATCATTGAACGATAATAAGCCAAAGCAGCCTTTACACCACCCTCTGCCTTCAATGCTTTTTTTATCTCCGTTAATTGATCTTGAGAGAACTCCCAATCAGGACTCCACTTTTTGTATAAACGATCAATAAATGCAAAGTTATTTTGAGGTAATTTCTTTTCAGGAAAACCTGGTAACTGGAAATACCACACATACCACGATTTTTTGGTCTGGGCCCAGGTAAAATTGGACACATGCATATGTGGCATACATAACTGCACCAGTACCCTGATTTTTTCAGGCTGAAGGTTCGCAGCCGTGTACGCTGCAAATCCACCCCAGTCGTGCCCTATTACAATGGCTTTTTCATCACCAAGAGCCAGGGCATCAATGATACCCAGGGCATCATTGGCAAGACTTAATACCGAATAGTTATTATCTTCAGCTTTTGATGTAGGGGCATAACCTCGCATAAAAGGTGCAACTACACGGTAACCTGAGTCGGCCAACTTCTGCATCATGGGTAAAAAACTATGCGGCGTATCAGGGAACCCATGAAGACACAGTATTAATGGCCCCTCGCCAACTTCAAAATAGGCAAACTGAATACCGTTAGCCTTAATTCTTTTTATGTGTGGTGTTTCCATTCCAGAAATCCCTGTGATATTAATCTTTGAAATCCGGTTTCCGTTTTTGCTTTCTGGCCCGGATGGCTTCTTCAAAATTCTGGGTTGTCATTCTAACGTAGAGTTGTGAATGCCCTTCATGATTCATATGTGAATGGCGACTTCCCGCTTCCAGTCCCGCCCATAACATCTGCTTGGTTAATTCAACACCCAGCTGGCTAAACCCGATAATACGTTCAGCAATAAGCATGCACTCATCCATTAGCTGATCAGCGGGCACAACATTGGATAACAGCCCGATATTTTGTGCTTCTTCTGCACTGACATCACGCCCTGTTAACATAATATCAAATGCACGGCTTGAGCCTATAGCTCTAGGCAACGTATAACTTAATCCCAACTCAGCCGATGTAAGCCCGTTATTGATGCCTGCAGGGCGAAAATAGGCCGTATCAGAAGCCAGTCGTATATCTGCAGATAAAGCCAGACAAAAGCCGCCACCGATAGCAGGACCATTAACGGCGGCTATAACGGGTTGATGCATATCCTGAATGGTCTTGATAACGTCATCAAGCACTTTTAAAGCTCTGCGGGCAATCCCCGGCATGGTTAAGCCATCAAAAATCTTTAAATAGCCCGGATCCGTTAAATCTGCACCTGAACAAAAAGCTTCACCTTCTCCAGTAATAATGACTACACGTATTTCATTATCAAAACTTATCTCTTCAAGTGCTTCCTTAAAAGGGACCATTACATCAAAAGCCATGGCATTCATACGTTCCGGACGATTTAACGTAACTACAGCTACTTCCGGTCTGGGCTTTGTGACCACAATAAATGACATACTGATACTCCAAAATTAACGTAGAGTCTGTTATATAGATTAAGAGAGACGAAATCCAGTCAGATTACTGAAATATCAGTCATATTGCACACATGCCTGTCTATTAACCGCACTCTCGTAATGTCTATATCGCTATTTACCACCCAAACAGGCGATTACTTTTTATTCGCCAGTCATTTACACTTTAAAAAAATAAAAATGAGTAAAAGTATGGATATTCTCGAACAGTTCAAATTAACCAACCAGGTTGCTATTGTTACAGGCGCAGGCAAAGGTATCGGCAAAGCTATCGCCTTGGCATTTGCTGAAGCCGGCGCCAATGTTGTTTGCGCTGCAAGAACAGAAGCCGACATAAAGGCAACAGCCAATGAAGCCGAAAAGCTGGGAGTAAAAGCCCTGGCAGTGCAAACCAATACAAAAAGTGAAAATCAACTCGAAGCACTCGTAAAGGCGACTATCAGTGAGTTCGGTAAAATAGACATTCTGGTCAACAATGCCGGTGGTGCGATGCCTAACAATGCATTAAAGACTTCTGCCGAACAATTTAATAATGATTACCACTTTAACGTCACATCACCTTTTATTTTATCAACCCTGTGCATACCTCACATGCAAAAAAATGGTGGAGGCAATATTATTAATATCACCTCTGCTGCCGCCCGTTATTCTCAAAAAAACTTTAGTAGTTATGGAAGCGTCAAGGCAGGTCTAACCCAAATGACCAAACTACTGGCGGCCGACTTTGCACCCGATATACGTATTAATGCAATTGCTCCCGGTACGATAATAACCGAAGCTCTTGAACAATTTCTTGATGAAGAATCCACAAATAAAATGATTGATCTAACACCGATGAAAGCAGTCGGGCATGTTGATGATATTGCTGCCGCCGCCCTATATCTTGCATCACCTGCGGCAAAATGGGTAACCGGAAAAATACTCGAAGTGGATGGCGGTGCTGAAAGCACCACCTGGCCGTTTTAATGATAAAGAACGGGATTACTGCAAGCTTCACCCTTCGCGGATGTAATCCGCTCCACAACTTCTAATACGAACAGAAATGTCGTACGTCAGAATAAGTTATGATCTTTGGCAAAAGAAGCTAACGCATGACCTGAAGCGCCAGGCTTTCGCAATTTCTCTCTTAATACTTTCAAATGATAATTAATTGTATCAACAGAGGTACCGTGTTTTTTAGCAATAGCTTTTAGAGTAGCGTTTCGTTGCTCATAGAACAAGGTCAAAATTTGTATTTGAGCCTTGGTTAAGGAAATAGATTCATCACCATCAATCCGAATATTTTTGGTGCAGTCTTTACACGCTTTCGTTTCACGAATCGACTGATCACACAGCATCATAATTGAAAACAGAATCTTCCAAAACGGACTATCTTCAGGAATGTTTTCAACTTCCTGATTACCTGTCGCAAAGCTGATAATCACTTGTTTAACATTATTACTATGTGACATATAGCCACCGGCATGAAGGCCAAACTCTTTGGCTTTATCAAAAATATTATGAATCTTGTGACGATAACTGTCTTTTTGTGCATCCGTTTCACCTAAAGGATTGTCGTGGGCTTTTTTCAGCGCATCTTCCCAGCTTCCAAATAACGTCAAAGCTCCTTCGCCAGTCTCCTGCAAAACTCTTACCAAAGGGTCGTTCATATACAACTGATGCGAGTCATAGTAAGCCTCCCAGTCAGCCGGATAGTTACTGAAGTTTATGCTGAATGAATTGCTCTCATCACCAACATTATTGATGTCTTTCACCCAGCACGTATAGCGAAGGTACTCAAACCCAAGTTCTTCCAACGATAAAAACATGGCTCGCTTAATACGTTCAATACACGCTGACTGATAACGGCTCTCAGTCCCCGTGCAATTAAGAGGCGTTTCTTTGCTAATTATTTCAAGAGCTGTTGCGTATGAATTCACGATTTTTCAAATATTCCGATAACGAGATCTGTATAGCATATTAGAAGTAATTGATTAGTAAAACCTCTTTTTAGGAAAAAAATAGACTAAGTAACTACATATCTACGTAGTAACTGACCTGCTGACCTTGGTCTTAACTGAATAGGAATTTAACAACAACAACAGAAAAGGATGGTCTTATGTCAAACTCATTATTCTCAGTCGATGTTTATAACAAATCTTCATTACCTGCTTCAATATTGAAACAATATGGTGCACTCCGCTATAAATGCTTCTTGCCCGACGACCCCTACGTCAATATGGATAATATCCGCAAAGTGGAATTCGACCATTTTGACCAGCAAGACACTACGATTTATATCATGGTGACTCTCAAGAAAAAAAATCATCCCACTGAACTGGTTTCAGCTGTCAGGTTAATTCCGACTACTGGTGATTATGAACTTGAGATGGATTCCTACCGTTATTTGACTGGAGGTGTTGAACTTCCCAAATCGCCAGACATTTATGAGTCCAACCGCTGGGTAGGTAAAAGTAGTCGCACTTACCTGGGACAAATGTCTACCGCATTACTGATGATGCGTATGTATCAGCTCTCACTGGAAATGGGATTTAGCGAGTTGATTGGAACAATTACAACCAAAGGTGAAGAGTGGCTTCAAAAACGTGAGTCAGCCACTGATCGCGCAAGTGACACCTATCATGTTGAAGAAGAAGATATAGATATCCTGGTTTCTCGCATCCCCATGGATGAAACTTTTGCCAGTACCGGCAAACAATTAATGGTTGATGCGATGCAAAGTGTCAGTATTCAGCATCTTTCTGTCGATGATGCTGTATTTGATGAAGAAGAGGTTCAGGAAGCTATATGGTCATAGTAAATACCGGGAGGGG
>CBDUPD010000158.1:0-6068 GCA_965368985.1 uncultured Spongiibacteraceae bacterium
GTAGCCTCCAGGGCTCATGTTAACCACGGCTACCTGATAATCCTGATATTTTTCCTTATCAGAGCCTGTGAATGTCATCATTGATTGTCCGCCGCTGCGTATATGATAATCAATGGATTCCATGGTTACCTGGGCTTCGGATTTTTTATTGGTGCCATAGATACTCTCGTCCCAGACATCAAGTTTGTCAGCTTCACGTGTTCCTTCCTTGAATTTGGCAGTTGCAGCGCCTGACTTTTTGGGAGGATTGTTGCCGTAGACAAATTCTGCAAAAGGTTTCTGGTTGCCAAGGTAATAATGAGTTGTCGAAAGACCAATGCATAAGGCGAGTTGAGAATTGGCTTCGAGGCGCATAAAGGTACGTCCGGTAAAAACGCCCCAGGCGAGTATCAGATGATTAATCAGGTTTGGAGATAATCCGGATTTCTTTTGTAGCAATGGCGCAGACAGTTGCTCAAGGGTTTTAATTAGCTCGCTGGTATTTAAAGAGGTGCAGGAGTCATTATATTTTCCCTGGTAAAACTTCTGATACACGGGGGGAGTGTCCATTTTGGGATCGACAACAAAGGCAGCGTCCTGTGTTTTATCAAGAGCAGCAAGCTTAACCTGGCCAGACCATACACGCATATTCTGCTTGAGGCGGTTGATATCATCCTGTCGTAGTTGGTTGGCTTTGATGCAGCCCCAGAGTAATAGCTGCATATACGATTGTTCAATGCTGGTGGTTCCATTTTCATGTTCATCATCAACTTGAGGCAGTGTGTGCAGTTTGTATTTATGTGCCAGTTGATAAAGACGATGAATATGTTTCCAGAAATTCGGGGCGTCCGGACGGTAGAGCAGATAATTGCGAATAAGAATACTGGTGTACTCTAGCATGGCATGGTAAATCGCCTGGCTTAACAGTGCAGAAGGTTTTTTAATCAGGCTGCCCATTTTTTCATTGCATTGGCAGGCAGTAACGACATAGGCAATAGCCAGGTATGGTTGTAGTGCATGGCACAGGTTGGCGATCTTTCGCGGTTGTTCCGGCAAGATAACCGGCTGGTTCATATAGTTTTTCTTCAGGCCTTTACATGCCAGATGAATTGATGGGCGTAATGCTTCAATCAGTTCCATTCGGGTTGCTGGTGTTGTTTGCAGTTCACAGACTTCTTTTATGGCGAGATAGAGCATGCGGGTTGACTTGCCCATATCGGCTGCAGGCAAGTTTTGTGCCCATCGTTCAACAGAGGCTTTATCGGCCTTGCTGAACGATAGTGCTTTTAGCTCTCTAGGTGGTAAATGAAAGAGAGCATCGATAGTCTTGTCGCTCATAAAAACGCTTACTTCTGGTGCATTGTGTTCTTAGTATAAGATATATAACAAAAAATACGCTAACAGATTCTTTTAATTCACATTATTTATTGGATTACCGGTGTTTTATTGCTCTCAAAGGGTATTTCCCTGACAAGTCTCGGTACCATATAGCCTGGTAACCGGCTTAATAGTTGTTTGTAAAGCGTAGTCGTTTGCTCGTCAGAAACCAGAAAATGTTCAGCGCCTTTTACGTGATCCAGCATATGAAGATAATAAGCTTGTATATTTAGTTGATGTAATTGTTCCATTAACCGGATTTGTGTCTCAATATTATCGTTGATACCTTTAAGCATGACGCTCTGGTTTAATAATCTTATCCCGCTATTTTGTAATAACTTTATAGCATCAATATTGTCTTTTGCCAGTTCCCGGTCATGGTTTATATGTAAAACCATGATGAGCTTTAAGTCTGTCTGCGTTAGTGCAGATAGCAAGTTATCTGTGATGCGTTCTGGCATGACTGTCGGCAGGCGAGTATGCAAGCGCAGGGTATGAATATGAGGTATGGCGGCAATCAGTCCGATTAATTGTTGTAGATAGCTATCATTGCTCGACAGGGGATCGCCGCCACTTAAGATAACCTCATGAATATTTGTATCTTCAGAGATATAAGATAGTGCGGGCGACCAGTTGTTGATGCCGGGTGTGTTTTCAGTGTAAGGAAAGTGGCGTCTGAAGCAATAGCGGCAATGAATAGCGCAGCTTGGGTTGCTGATTAATAGAACTCGTCCATGGTATTTATGGATCAGCCCCGGTGCCTTGTTGAATTCAGACTCATGTAGAGGGTCTGCCTCAAAATGGCTACTTTCTATGGTTTCCAGGGCTTGGGGTAGTACCTGAAGCAGTAACGGGTCTTTGGGATTGCCTTTTTCGATGAGGTTTAAGTAGCTTAAAGGCACTTTTACAGGGAAGTCTTTCTCGGCCTGATAGCTGCCATCAAGATCTGAAACGGATAATTCCAGTGCGTCACAGAGTGCATTCAGGTTACGAATCATGGTTTTCATGGCAAATTGCCAATCTGTGGTCTGCCATCTTGAGGCGGTTCGCTTTGTCATTAGTGCTTTTATCTGGAGAGAGAATTTTTTAATCAGGGTTGTTGAGCATGATGTCTGCAAGCTGGTGAAAGTCCACTTCAGGTTTCCACCCCAGCGCTAAAAGTTGAGCAGGGTTGCTGACTAAAATTTTGTACTCTGGTGTGAAGCCCTGTTGAATGGTGACGTAGTCTTCCCAATTCTTATTAATGGTTTTAAAACAATAGTCAGTCCAGTCTCTTATGCTATAAGCCTTGCCGCTGCCGATAATGACTTCGTAAGTTGAATTCTGGTTAACGAGTGTCCAAATAGCCTTGGCAATATCTCCGGCGTAGTTAAATTCTTTTTTGACATCAATATTTCCAAGTTCCAATAATTCACTACTGCCATTAGCGATACGCTTTACTGCACTGACTACCTTTTGGTTGACGTGTCTTTCTGTTCGACGTTCGCTGTCGTGATTAAAAAAATAGCCGATATATACCGTTAGTCCCAAAGTTTTTCGGTAATATCTTCCCGCATAGACAGATTGTATGCGTGCTATTGAGTAAGGGCTGCTGGCTTCAAAAGGGGTCTGTTCGTTAATGGGCAGCCCCTGATTTTCAAATTGCATGGCACTACCCGAGAGAAAAATTTTTGATTTCGGGGAGTGTAGTTTTGCCGCTTCAAGAATATTTAATGTACCGTTACAAATAGTTTGGTGATTTTCAAAGAGTGTGTCATGTCTTGTAGAAGAGTTGGCAGCCAGATGAAAAATAAAATCCGGTTTATATGTCTTGATTAACGATTCTGAAAACTCGTAATCGCCCACATCGCCCTTGTAAGTTCCCTGGGAGCGAGAGGTTCCTATAACTTCGATACCATTATTTTTTAATAGATTTGCGAGAAAAAAGCCGTCTTGTCCACTAACGCCAAAGATTAATGCCTTCATTGCTAGACTATTTCAATTTCAGGCATAGGAAAGATGAACTTGCCCCCTTGAGCCAGGAAGTCTTGCTCTCTTTCCAGAATGCTGTGTTTAAAGTGCCATGGCAATACCAGAAAATAGTCGGGATTTAACGCCCTTGCTTCTTTTTCTGAAATAATGGGGATGTTTGTCCCTGGTGTAAATGAACCGAATTTTTCCTCGTTAACCTCAGCAATACAGGAAATTTGTTTTGAGGTGAAACCACAAAATTGTAACAAGACGTTTCCTTTAGTGCTGGCGCCATAACCTATAATTTTTTTCCCGTCTGCAACCAGGGCATCGATTAGAGCTGTCAGGCTTTTACCGTGCTGGAATACTCTTTCTGAAAATTCCTGATAGGGTTTCAGTGTTCCCAGCCCCATAATCTCTTCCTGGTCTAACACCCAGTCAATAATCGGTTTGTTTGAGGTGTAGCATGCTTTCTCTTTGCAGGCGGTAATTGCAAAGCTACCGCCATTGACTGCGTTCATTTGTACGTCGACTACACGCATGCCACAACGTTCCAGCATTGTTTTAACAACTTCAAATGAATAAAATTCCAGATGTTCGTGGCAAATAGTATCGTATGAATTGGTTCTAAGCATTGAGGGCATATAGCTTTGTTCAAAATGCCATATTCCATCATCAGCAAGCACATCATGAATATCTTTTACGAAGTCTAAAGGTTTTTCCAGATCATAGAACATCGCGATAGAGGTGATGATTTTTGCTTTTTCATTACCAAACGTTTCCTGAAAAACCCTGGCAGAAAAGAAATCAGGAATCAGCGTGATGTCATCGGTGTAGTACTCCTGGAATTTCTTGCCAGTTGGATCAATCCCTACTTTTTTATGGCTCCCTTTATAGGCTTTTAATGAAGTCGCATCATTGCTGCCAATATCAATCACCAGTTCGTTATCTGCCGGTTTTGCCAATAATTCAAGCGTATGAATTTTATGTTTTAAATGACGCACCATGGAGTTATTAAGTCCTGAGCGGTATCCATAATTATCACCGTACATTTCATCAAGACTGTAAGAGTGTTTCATTTGTAATAAATGGCAATCATTGCACCATACGAGATCAAGAGGGCCTGATGTTATTTTTTCATCGATGGATTTTGGGAAAACTCCCGTTAAAACCTGATCTCCCAATGATAGGGTCGTCGTAAGTTTGCTGCTTTCGCAGATTCGACATTTTGTTATTTCTGTATACATATGATTGATACTTTCTTGTTGAATGTATTATGTCTTTTATTAAAATAACGGTTGTTGTTACGTTATCGTAAAATAAATTACTATTATTTGACACTGATTTTGGCAATAACCGGGTAACGGGTTTTATGCTTGGTGCTCTGAATGCATTATTAGATGTATCTGGATGTAACAGAGTCAAACTGGTTGCAGTTATTTATTTCGAAGTTAAAAATCTGAACATTCCCAGATATCTTCCATATAAAGCATTGATATAGATTTGTGAATTTCGAAATTGCAGTGTTAAAACAGATTTGAGAATCTGGAGTATAGGTACAGCGGTCATTTCAAGTAGCTCGAATATAACGATATATTTTTTATTATTGAATAACCATTTGGCAACCAATGCTCCCTTTCCTATGCCGTAGCGTCTCGCTTTTTGAATGGAATCATTCAAGGAGCCGGCATAGGGCTTAATGTGATATACCTTTAATTCAGGGAAATACTCCATGGGTATATTGGAGAAATAGCATTTCCAGGCAAAGTCGGTTTCCTCGCCAGAGCCCCAGCCTGATCCTGCGCCGAACGTTTCATCAAATCCATTAAATTTTTTAAATACGGATGAATGGCATACAAAGTTAGAGCCCATAAGAAGTTTTGTATGTCTGAAATTCTTTAAACTTCCGCCCATCTTGTGACGTGGCGTGTAATAGTCCAGGGTGTCGTCTCTAATAATGCTGCCAGCAAGAACCTTTAGTTCGGGGTGTTGTTGAAGAATGTTTTTTAGCCGGGTGATATATTCTGCATCAATATAGCCATCATCATCACAAAAGATAAGCCAGGTATCATTATCAATAAATTCAAGAATCTTGTTTCTGGCTACAGATACACATTTAACCTTGTAGTGTAAATGTGTAAGCCGTTCGGATTTCCTGATTGTCTCGTCAAGATGTAAAGGTGCGTCATTTTGGTCAATAAATATAATTTCGTTGACTTGATTTTGCAGTGCCAGAGAGTGGGATAGACTTCTTTCTACCAGAGGCAAGCCTCTATGATATGAATTGGTTACAATTTTAAAGTTCATCTATAAGTGGCTCTCTAAGTCAAATCAACCCTCGACAGTAGAAGCTCTATCTTGGGCATACCTAACGAAACACCTATTTTATTTATACTCGTTAATTCATATGGGGCTGGTCAGGTCTAAGTTCTGTCAGCAGGAATTAACGATATCATTTTGTGTATACGTTGGTTTTTTTAGTATAGATGCATTAAGTGAAAGAAAATAGATTGTTTTGTATGAATGGTGATTTGTGTTAAAGATTAGAGTAATAGATATAAGAGTTAGGGTTCTCATGGCTAAGCGATTGCTGTTGCGGGATGTTATGGGGTAAAGTGGTTAAAAAATACGTATTTTATTAATAATAACTAACAATTCTTCGATAGAGATTCAGGATTCCTTGCAGTGAAAGTAGCCATCATTCAAGACCAGTTGCTGACTTGCGGCGGTTCAGAGCAGGTGTTTAGATACTTTATGCAGGC
>CBDUPD010000159.1:0-6058 GCA_965368985.1 uncultured Spongiibacteraceae bacterium
CGTTGCTATGGTCAACCAGGTAGGGTTTATTTTTCAGCAAATGATAAAGCAGAAAGCTTACCAGCGGCGACAAACGATCAACTTTCGTTGCGGACGCGTCATCCTGCATTTTATCCAGCAACCAACGCATTTTACTGGCACCATAATGTGCATTGGGACGCAAACCTGTCTTGTCTCTCAACTCTGCATATTGTGATTTTAGCTGGGTCATTAATGACTGATTGCGTGTATCTTGCCAACTAATAATATTAGTTAGCGGCTGAAGATCATTTTTTCTACAGGCTAAAAAACTGGAACGCTGCACTATCAGTGCAGCTGATTGAATTTGCTTAACCAGGGTAGAAGATAATTTTTCTGAAAGTAATTGCAGGCAATCATCAATGGATTGAATTACCTGTTCAGCATCCTGCTCGACAAATCCGGGACCGGGATAACTGCTGGTTACCAACACCGAACTTGAGGCCAACTCATTACCTTCATTATCAAAAAGGATAGCACGGGTGCTGTGACCACCTTGATCAATTATCAGGTAATTCCTTGCCACTGCCACCCCTCTTGCCCGCCTATTAAAATCGATAATATGGACAATTTTATTGCTGGCGCACCAAGATGTTCATCCATCCTGCACCCTGCGGTATTCGAATACGCTCCAGATAAAGCGCAATAAAACCACACCATTCATTTAACCAGTTTAGTTCAACTATCCGATAATTCCCGCTTTAACTGATCCTTGTTAATCTGGTTTTTATCGCTCTGCACAAGCGGCAGGGATCTTTTATAAACCACTCGACTGGGAATCATGTATGAAGCCAGGTGTTTTTTAAGTTCAAACAGTATCTCTTCTTCGGTTATCTCACTTGCTGCAGAGTAGACCATGACGATCTCCTCTTCGATAAGCTCGTTCTCCATACCAAAGACTGCACACTGTTCAATTTGCGGGAGATTTTTTGCAACAACTGACTCAACTTCATAGGGAGAAACCCTAAACCCTTTGGTTTTGATCATATTGTCGTGTCTTGATACAAAGTAGAAATAGCCCTCTTCATCTTTGTAAACATAGTCACCCGATGCAACTACGATCTCATCGGTTAGCTGTCCTTCGAGATTGATCACATCTTTTAGAATCTGAACTGACTTAAAGCGCAATGCATTTTGCTCAGGTGCATTCCAGAAACCTCTATAGATATAACCACCACGATGAATCAACTCACCCACTTCCCGAACATCGCACTCCTTCCCTTTTTCATTGAGCACATAGAGCTCAACATCAGGAATGGGTTTGCCGATAGAGTCAGGTCTGATTTGTATTTGCGAAGGATCGAGATAAGTTGAACGAAACGCCTCGGTAAGACCATGCATAGAGTAAAAATCAGCCTTTCGGAATGTATTTTTACAATCACTGATCATTTTTTCTGTAACGTTACCACCCGAAGATGTAATCGTTTTCAGGTTATCAAAGAGCTCTGCACTGGGAACTCTTTGCATATCATCTTCAAACATCTGCGAGATATTAACCGGCATCAGCGGCAATACGGTGACCTTATCGTTGATTAAGTGATTAAAAAAATCTTCCGGCAGAATAAACCGATGCAGCGCCAGTGTAGCTTTTTTGTTGAGCGCGCAAAATATCTGATTCAGACCGTAGTCGAGATTAAAAATGAGCAAGCCAGAGATAACATCGTCTTCCTCCAGCTTTAAATACTGGGAAACAACACGCGCAGAATCGATCAGGTTTCGATGGGAAATCACAATGCCTTTTGGCGTACCTGTCATGCCAAAAGAGTAAGTAATTGCCGCATTATCGTGACCATTCACATCACAGCTATAAGGCTGATTGTAATATTTAAAGATCTCTTCAAATGACGCAATATCCTTATTGGTTGTTTCATAAGAGACAATCTGGCCATCGAAATTAATTTCCTCAATACTTTCAAGCTTGAGTTTGTCAGTGATAATACACTTGATATCACAGTCATTAATGATGTATTCGACCTGCTCGGGCTTTAGCAGTCTCGTTAGCGGAACTAACACATAGTCTGTAGAGAGTATGGCGAGCACTGCAACCACTTGCTCAATACTCTTATTGGAATAAATTCCAATTCGGGTATTTTTTTCCAGCCCTAGTTCGTTTAAATAAAAGGCCACCTGATTAACCTTGGAAAACAACTCAGCATACGTCAGGCTTTTTTCATTTAAAACCACAGCGGTTTTGTCGCTGTGAGTCTGTGCGGCATCTTCAAGCAGCGTTCTTATACTGTTTATTGACATAGCTCTTTTCCTTCTGCGCTTTCTTTACCTTCAGCACCCAGCGTCCAAATATCATAATTACTATCGAGAACAACAACCGGCTTATGATCTGAGGTAAGAATTTTTCTGTAGAAAAATGAAATAATATCTTCTATTTCTTCAACCGTTAGTACTTTGGTAATACCACCAGTTAAAACAATGGAGTTAATCGCCAACAACTTCAAGTTGATATAGGCTTTTCGATAATGTGACATCTTGCACAATACAAGAAAGATGGCGAGTTGCATTAATATTTTAGTCGCCTTCTCACCTTGCTCAACAAAGATATTCTCTGTTACTTTCAAGTGGGTTAACAGCTCGTAAACAAACTCATTATTCTTTGCCGCAAAAATCAGTGACTGCTTTGACTTATACACACCCAGCTTTTTAAACACCAGCCTATCGTACTCATTTTCAGTCACGATATTGTCATCCACCAAATCTTTAGAATAATGAACATCCGTTGTTGCCCCGCCAATATCAAGCAGAATAAAGGGGTTGACTACCGCATAACTCGCATCAATTAATGGCAATGCCTTATTGACAATATACGGCGTTGAATAAATCTGATTGGCGGTTATATCATACAGATGTTTGATATCTTCCTTTCCTTCAATATCTTGCTGATAAAGATTGGTTAAATACTCTTTTAAGTGTTCTTCAACAATATGTAGTCTGTCATCAACTATGTTGGGCAGCACCACAACATTGTCTATATTTTCCTTGATGGCTGGCGCGTCCTGCTCGCTACCAACGAACACAGCATTCGAGTAGTTCAGCTGATTCATATAGTTATACAAACTCTGCGAAAAAATATCGGCATTGGAGTTGATACCACCCACAATGATAACCACATCCACAAGATCACTGGGAATCGAGTAGTCTTCAATGTTTTGGTAGAGAATGGTATCGATAATATTGATACCCGAATTAAAGGCAATATTGGTGGCATATTTTAAGGAGAACGTATTGGTGATCCCGATAATAAGCGTACTTAAGCCACCATTAGCCGATGAACAGATATTGACGTTCTCTTTACTATAACGGCTGATGATTTCACCGCACTTGAACTGGAGGTCATCCAGGATCTCTTTATTGAAATCCCGGGGGTGCTGCTCAATCATATCGGCCGTACAGATTTTAAAATAGGTACTACCCACATCAATCAGCAACTTGTCGTTATTTTTACTCATTGTGCTTCTCTCAATACAAAAGGTCTCACTGCACTTTTTACCATTGCGCTTTTTACCACTGCATGATGCCTATATCGTGAACAATATCATTGACGATACTGGTGGTATCTTTCTTCAAATCACACTGTGCTTTTTCATACTCATAACAACGATCGGGAATAGGAACATTGCCACGCTTTATAATGCGAATGTTTTTGTTGGCATCCCTGATAGTGATCATTTCATTATGGTTAATAATATGCGGAGAGAATGGCACATCAATAATACCGTTTTTAATCGAGTTAAACGCTTTGCGCCACAAGGTATCAGCCGGGTCGTTAAACACAGCTTCCATAATCGCCTTCACTTCCAGAGTTAGAATCTCTTCTTCCTCTTCGTCAACAAACTTTGGTAAGCCATTCAAAATACGCAGGGTGTACTGCGTATTAGCCACGGTTTTTGCGTTAGCTTCTTTGGTTGGAATACCCACAGCCTCTTCACAGGTTTTGGTAATAATCTTGTCCGCTCCAACCATGGAAGCGATCACGGTAGACATATTGATTAACTGATCAGCAAAATCTCTATTCATGGGAAAAGCGCCCATCCACTGGTGATACACCAGATGTATATCAGCATCACCGCAACCAATTTCTTCAGCATAGTGCCTGGCCAATTTCCTTATCACCGCACCTGTAACAATATCCTGGCTCATTGAACCGTTCTGGGCGAATGATACAGAGAATGACTTAACACCCTCTTCGAGTGAAAGCAGCATCTCTAACAGTTGAATAACGATGGTAATCGCAGGTGGCACCAATGTCGCCGTTAGCGGGCCAAAAGACTCCCTGTTTATCGGCTCATTCAGGTCGGAATAGTTGGCGCAAACACGCTCAACATACTTCCAGTACAAAAAGGCTTTATCCAAGGGAAAGTTCTTTGAATATGGCAAAAGATAGGTAATCGGGCCTCCCTCGATCTCAAAAATACCCGAAGCGATCGCCGTTTCAATAAGCAGTCTGGCATCAGGGGTACCGTGGCGTAAACTCACCGGTTTATCAAAATGGGTGATCATCTTGCGGGTTGTACGGTAACCGTGATTCACCAGAGGATAGCCATTGAGCATATCCATCTCGTTTTCTTCACTGAGGCGCAGCATTTTTTTGGCGGTGCCGTAGTCGTTAAGCCGGGTATTGGAGTCTATCGTTAACGGCAAAACATCCACATCTGCCTCAACGAAAAATTCATACAGAGCAAACTGTTTTTCGTAAGTTGGAAAACCGCCCCTGGGCTGAACCAGCATCTTACCTTTGTTGTTTTTAAAGTGATGCGAGATAAAGAGTTCTTTGCTAGCGTTTTTAACAAACTCTGTCACTTCGGCAAAATCAAATGCATCAACAAACTCGTTACTAAGAATGATCTCTCGCTCTTCTTGAAGCAAACTCATGACGGGGTACTCTCTTGAGTATCACGATCTTGTGACTCACGATCGTTAATAAAGGCTTCCAGTTGATCAAGCCCGCTATTGAGGTCTACCTGATGACACACCAGATCAAAACCATAATTTTTGTACCTTGGCACAATATCTTCCGCATTACCGCGGCCAACTGACAGGTTGCCACCAATCATCATGATAACGTCGTCGAGGTTCTTATATTTTGCTTTTAGCGGCTTTACCTCTCGGCCCCACCCTTCTGCCTCACCATTTAAAGAGGATATCAACAAAATTTCTGCCCCCGTCTCCACAGCAGCATCAAAGAATTCTTCCAGGTATGTATTGACACCCAGATTGAACACTTCAAAGCCCCTGGCCCGTAGCGAGAGATCAATAAGACGATTAGCCACAACGTGGATATCGTTACCAACTACGCCTGTAACTACCTTCATATGTTTTTATGCTCGAACGCCTGAATAATTGGGCGCCAATGATAGCAAAACTTTATGCTAAAAACGGCCCCCGGATGGTAGAATATATGGCTAAATTAGAGAATAGGAAAGATTTATGGGCTTTTTTACAGCTGATATCTGTGATGAGTACAGTGAGAAGGTATCTGTATTGGGAGCAGGCTACAAAAACTATGGCGGCGCCGAAAAATGCCAGGGCCAAATAGTGACAATCAAACTGGATAAAAACAATTCAGACCTGATAAAACTCTTGAGAGATGAAGATGGCACAGGCAAGGTTGTGGTTGTTGACGTTGATCGTGAATATTATGCCGTCGTTGGTGAAAACCTGATGAACTTTGCGCTCAAAAACAACTATACGGGCATCATCGTGAATGGCTATATCAGGGACACCCACCAGATAAAAGATATTCCCGTAGCACTCTATGCGCTTGGCACCTGCTCACGAAAAGCCATCCCGGTCACTCGAGGCGAAAGAGGCGTTAAACTCTTTTTTGGCGATATCGAAATTAATAACGGTGACTACCTGTATGCCGATACTGATGGCGTGATCGTTACAGCAGAGAAGATTGCTTAAGGCTTATCGCTCTTCTTGGGGCCAGATCCGTAGAATCTGACCCCAACCCCGCGACTCGTTCTTGTTGTCATCCCGAGGGCGTGCCTCCAAATTAGTCATCCCGAGCGTAGCCGAGGGATCT
>CBDUPD010000160.1:0-6057 GCA_965368985.1 uncultured Spongiibacteraceae bacterium
AGTAGATCTTCGCCGTATAGAGTTTGTTGGTCCCCAGGTTGGTGATGAGCTTAAGGAGGATGGCGGTATGGCCATGTTGCTAGCCTTGCTGGTCGTGATGATATATGTGGCTATTCGTTTTCAAATAAAATTTTCAGTAGGTGCAGTGTCTGCCCTGGCGCATGATGTCATTATTGTTTTGGGTTTCTTTGCTTTCTTTCAATGGGAGTTTGATTTGACAGTACTAGCGGCTATTCTTGCGGTTATCGGTTACTCGCTAAATGATACCATTGTTGTGTCTGACCGTATTCGTGAAAACTTTCGTTTATTACGTAAAGCTGACCCACTGGAAGTGATAAATATTTCATTATCTCAAACCCTGAGTCGTACGGTTGTAACATCGCTGACCACCTTGATTGTATTGTTGGTTTTATTGTTTGTCGGTGGTGAGTTGATTCATGGTTTTGCGTTGGCATTAACGATAGGTGTTACTATTGGTACTTATTCATCGATTTATGTTGCTGCCAATGTTCTGTTGTTAATGTATATCAGCAAAGAAGATTTGATTATTCCCGAGAAGGAAGGTGAAGAGTTTGATACGCCTTAATTAAGGTCTTTTCAAATATAAAAAACAAGCAATATGAGGCCGCATTTCGGCCTTTTTTGGTTTATTCAATGAAGTTTCAGCCAGACATGAATGGTTTCTTTATAATTTATGCCATCGCGAAAAAAAACTGACGGATCGTCACAGTCTCCCACAATGGTGTAACCACAGGAGCTGATTTTACTGGTTTCCTGGCCGATAGAGGCCATTGAGCAAATACGATTTTTCCCAACCAATACCTTTTTTGGGGCATCTCCCTGGCAGACATATTTTTTGTTATCGATAAAAATATTTCCGAAAAAACCACCTTCATGGTAAGGGAACTGGTCTAGCTCTTTTTCAGTAACAGGTATCTTGAATCCACTAGTTGCTTTTGTGCGCATATTGATAGGCACTGGTGTGCTGAAGTAATTTACACGCGCCAGAACACAGGCACTTACCCAACGCTGTTCAGAAGGGGTTAGTGAGTTTGGATAACCATCCCAGTTTGGGGCAGTCCCGAGATTTCCATAGTATTCAAAAACCAGGCCGTCGGTCTCAACAGTTAGAACCTGATCTTTTCTTAGTGCACACTGAGTGATGAATTTTAATAAAGCTCGTTTTTCAAGTGACGTTAGCCAATCCTGGTTTTCAAGAGATTCTTTTTTTGCTATGGCTGTGGGTGATGCCCAGGCGAAAATAAGTAAAATAAAAATATGAATATATTTTAGATGCATAAAAAAGACATGGTCGGCGATTATTTAGACACAGTTTAGTTAGATATATGCCTTACGTAAAATTACTTGTTCTGTAATGGTAAATAGATGATGCTTGGTAGTGATAATAGTCTATTAAGAAAATAATTACATTTGCTTACATTTCAGCGCTTTAAAATAGGCGTTGAATGTTGTTTACTAAACGGCAAATACTAATAAGTCTGATTTTAATGGGGGTTGATTATTTTATGTTGAAAAAAATACTGGTTTTAAGTGTATCAATACTGGCGATTTCTGCTTTTGCTGAAGAAGAGAAAAGTGCATGGTCCGGGAATTCCGAGTTAGGTTTCGTAAAGACCTCGGGTAATTCCAATACAGAAGCGTTAATAGCCAAACAGAGCATTGTTTATGATGCTCGCCCCTGGAGAAATACCATAAAGCTTGAGGCAACAAATGCCAAGAGCGAGGTTGATGATGATGATCCTGCAACTACAGAGGTTGTTGAAACAAAAGACAAGCGTACCACAGAGAAATATTATGCCAGTGAACAACTGGACCGCTTTATTTCTGAGCGTTTGTATGCCTTTCTGAAGGCGACATATGAAAAAGATCGTTTTAGTGGTTTTGATAATCAAGTGACCGGATTACTAGGTTTGGGTTATACCTTGGTAGATACAGAGAGCTTTGATATGAAGATGGAGCTTGGTGCTGGTACTAGTAGGGACAAATATGAAGAATGTAACCTCAAGAAGGTTACTGCGCCTGATACTTGTGACACTAAATTTCCAGATGCGGATAAAACGGAGAGTTCGGTTCTGTACTATCTTTCTGAAGAATTGGCCTGGAAATTCAGTGAGCCAGCAGAATTGGGGCAAAACCTGTCTATTGAAGAGACTGATGATAATCGTAAAAGCCGGTTCAGTATTTTTGTGAAGTCTCAAATGATGGCCAGTGTGGCAATGAAAATCACATACTCTTTCAAGCATACTGATGAGGTACCTGCTGGCCAGAAGCATAAAGATGAAGAGTTAACAGCTAGCCTGGTTTATAGCTTCTAGTTTTTTGTAAATATCCAGAGAAAAAGAGGGCTGAAGCCCTCTTTTTTGTTTTTGATTCATCAAATTTTATTCTCGTAATAGCCCTTTAAAGACAAAACCATTACACTACGCGATTGCATAGAAAAAAACGCCGTTTAGGCATTAGGGACCACCATCAAAAGAATAACTGTATGCGTCTGAAGTGTATAAAACTAGCGGGCTTCAAATCATTTGTTGACCCAACTACTGTTGATTTCCCAAGCAATCTTTGTGCGGTTGAAGGCCCTCATGGTTGTGGTAAATCCAATATTATTGATGCTGTGCGTTGGGTCATGGGTGAAAGTTCTGCGAAAAATCTTCGTGGTGAATCCATGACCGATGTCATATTTAATGGTTCCGGTGGTCGTAAGCCTGTGGGGCAGGCATCAATTGAGCTGGTATTTGATAATTCCGATGGAACCGTAGGTGGTGAATATGCAGGGTTCTCTGAAATATCTATCAAACGTAAGGTAACCCGTGATGCCCAGAATTTATACTTTTTGAATGGGCAAAAATGTCGCCGTAGGGATATAACTGATATATTTTTGGGTACAGGCCTTGGGCCTCGTAGTTATGCCATTATTGAGCAAGGCATGATCTCCAAGTTGATTGAAGCCAAGCCCGAAGAATTGCGTGTATTTATTGAAGAAGCGGCGGGTATATCAAAGTATAAAGAGCGTCGTAAAGAAACAGAAAACCGCATGCGTCGCACAGCTGAAAATATGGAGCGTTTAACAGATATTCGTGAGGAGCTTGAGCGTCAGTTACAGCATCTTCAGCGTCAGGCAGCAGCAGCGGAGAAGTATACCAATTTCAAACAGGAAGAACGTTTATACAAAGCGCAACTACAAGCTTTGCAATGGCGTGACCTGGATGCCAATGTAAAAAAACATGCAGAAGATATTTCGCGGTTTGAGCTTGATGTTGAGGCGGCTGTTACCAAACAGACAGCACTTGATACAACTGTCGAAAAATTGTTTACCCAACGTTCTGAAGTAACAGATACATTTAATGAGGTGAACGGCCGATTTTATAGTTTGGGAGCCGATATTGCTCGCTCAGAACAGGCAATTCAAAACCAGAAAGACCGCCATAAGCAGCTCACTGATGATCTGATGATCACACAGGAAAATTGTAAGCAGTCAGAAGAACATTTGCTTGAAGACAAGCAAAAACTGGAGCAATGGCAGGAGGAGTTACTTGAGTTGACTCCTGAGCTTGAATTGCTTTCTGAAACAGAAGAGACATCTCACGAACTGTTAATTGAGTCTGAAGAGCAGATGCAAACATGGCAGCTTGAGTGGGACGAGTTTAATAGTACAGCAGCTCATTCACGACAAAAAGCTGAAGTTCAGCAATCTCGAATACAGCATATTGAAAAAGTACTTGAGCGGGTGAGTGAAAGAGTACATAGATTTGAAGAAGAGTTATCTTCTTTATCAGCTGGCCCAGTAGAGGTTGAAATTGCAGAGCTGGTTGAGCAGGTTGCTGAAATTGATATGCAGCTGGAATCTGATCAGGAAACTCTGGACACCCTGCAGGTTAGTATTGAGCAAAAACGTCAGGCGGCAACTGTTCATGGTCAACGTCTTGATGATTTGAAATCTGATCTTCAGGCCAAGCGCGGTCGTTTTGCATCGTTAGAGGCGCTGCAACAGGCAGCGCTGTCTGAGTCAAATGACAAGGTAGCTGAATGGCTTGCAAAAGAAGGTTTGGCAGAGAAGCCTCTATTAGCTGAAAGTTTGAGTGTTGATGAGGGTTGGGAAAAAGCCATCGAAACAGTATTGGCCAAGCAATTACAGTCAGTATGTGTAGATTCGATTGATGATTTTGCTAATGCAGTTGCCGGTATTGAAAATGGAACAGTGCAGCTTGTTGATTCAAACAATGCAGGCTACAAAGGGCAGCTAACGGCAGATAGTTTATTAAGCAAGGTTTCTAATGAATCTCGTCTTTCGGGTTTGTTGGCAGGTATTTATGTGTCGGATTCACTGGAATCGGCTCTTACCCTAAAGCCTCAGCTTGCGGCAAATGAATCAGTAGTGACTGCAGATGGAATATGGGTTGGTCCTAACTGGTTGCGTCGATTGGAAGAAGATGATGCCCAGGCCGGTGTGTTAAAGCGCAAGCAAGAAATAGAAGTTTTACAAACACAGATTGCCGAGCTTGAGGAAGAGCAAACCAGTCTGGAAGATAATCTGGCAAGTAATACTGAGGCGCTTAACTCTGCTGAACGTGATCGTGATGAATATCAAAAGCGTTATAAGTCTGTTTCTCAAAAACAAAGTGAACTAAGTTCCTTGCTTAGCGGGAAGAAAGTTAAAGTTGAGCAGATTCTAAATCGTAAAGAAGAGATCCAGCGAGAGATTGATGAATCTCGCGAGCAATATAAGCATGAGCAGGAAAGTCTGGGTGAGTCACGTGGCATTCTTCAGGAGGCCATTGATGAAATGGAAGCTGACTCCGATAAGCGTGAAGCGTTAATCAGTCAGCGTGATGAGATCAGAAATAAACTTGATCAAGCTAAAGAGCGGGCGCGCACTGATAAAGACAGGGCGCATCAACTTGCGATGCGTGATCAGTCTCTTCGTACTCAAATTGACAGTGTCTCTCAATCGTTGGCGAGAACTCGTGCGCAAGTTGAGCAGTTGGTTGAGCGACGTAGTCAGCTTGAGCGTGAGCTGGCAGAGTATACCGGGCCTAATGATGATATGGCGCTTGAGCTTGAGGCCTTGCTTGATAAACGCCTTGTTGTTGAGGAAGAGCTCGCTACTGCACGTAAGAATCTTGATAGTCTTGAACATGATATGCGTGAAGCAGAGAGACAACGTAATGTTCTCCAGCAAGAGACACAGGCGCATCGTAGTAAGCTGGAGCAAGCCCGTTTGGCATCTCAAACCCATCAGGTACAACGTGAAAACCTGCAAAAGCAACTGACAGATGCTGATTTCGATATCGAAAGTGTTCTTGCTGATATGCCTGAATCGGCTAATGAGCAAGATTGGCAAGTTGAACTTGAGAGAGTGGGGCAACGTATTGCTCGACTAGGTGCTATAAACCTTGCGGCTATTGAAGAATATAAGGTGGCTTCTGAGCGAAAAACCTATCTGGATGAGCAAAATCAGGATCTTGAAGAGGCATTAACAACTCTGGAAAATGCGATTCGAAAAATTGACCGCGAAACACGTATGAAGTTTAAAGATACTTTTGATCAAATAAATTCAGGTGTGCAGGAATTGTTCCCGAAAGTATTTGGGGGTGGGCGTGCTTACCTCGAAATGACAGGAGAAGACCTGCTGGATACCGGGATTGCTATTATGGCTCAGCCGCCAGGAAAGCGAAATAGCACGATTCACCTACTGTCAGGTGGTGAAAAAGCATTAACGGCGATTGCACTGGTATTCTCAATATTCCGCCTGAATCCGGCACCTTTCTGTATGCTGGATGAGGTTGATGCGCCTTTGGATGATGCCAATGTTGCCCGATATGCTAAAATGGTTAAAGAAATGTCTGAGCAGGTTCAGTTCATTTATATCACTCATAACAAAATTGCGATGGAAATGGCGCAACAACTTATGGGTGTGACAATGCATGAGCCGGGCGTATCAAGAATGGTTACTGTAGATGTAGATGAGGCAGCCGAGTTGGCAGCTTCTTAATGTTCGATATTTAGACCCGATAGCTTTTGTGTTACATTTAATCA
>CBDUPD010000161.1:0-6056 GCA_965368985.1 uncultured Spongiibacteraceae bacterium
ACCCATAGAGTCACGATTAGTAAGAGTAACTTCAATATCAAATGAAAGATTTCCTATCTCCATTGGTACTTTAATCACATATCGTTTTTCACTTGTACCCGAAGAATTCTTAACCAATCTTCGATCAACAATCGGAGCTTCGCAACGCACAGTTGTTTTACGATTATGTTGCAGCGGATGAATTTCAAAACTTACCCACGATTGCCCATCTCTCTTAAAGCTATGAATTTCAAATGCATGTATAGACGAAGTTTTAGCACCCGAATCAACACGTGCCTTAACAGCGGGAATACCCATATTAGGAAATCCACACCACTCTTCACTACCTATAACAATTTTTTCCGGATGCATGTTTATGTCTCTTTTCTTGAGCGCTGAACGATGCCCATTAGTTTATATATAAGCAGCGCTGCTGAAAAATCATAGGCATGAAACCCCTTAATAGGTGCAAATTCCATTATGTCAAAACCAATAATTTCACATTGCTCTGCCACAGATTGAAACAAATTCAATGTTTGATACCAGCTTAAACCACCGGGTACTGGCGTACCGGTAGAAGGAAAAACTGATGGATCCATTCCATCAATATCAAGGGTAAAAAATACTTTCTTTGGAAAGTTTTCCGGTAACTGTATTGATTGAACATTGGCTGGCACCAACTCATCTGCATCCTGGCAGTACACCCCGTACTTTTCCCTGGCTTCTATTTCTTCTTCACAATAGGCACGAATACCTAACTGATAAAGAGGTATACCTTCATCAACAACACGTCGCATCACTGAGGCATGGCTTAGCGGGTCACCCTCATAAGCATCGCGCAAATCAGCATGAGCATCTATTTGCACCACACCAAAATCACGAACACCTGCATCAAAATAACCTTTAATTACACCATAGGTAACCGTATGTTCACCACCTAACACTACTGGCATACTACCTGCATTCAATATATTTTTAACACTTTCAGCAATTGCATCAATAACCCTATCGGCAGGTTTTGAGCAATCTATCGCCTCACATGTATGAATGCCTGATAAAGAAGGATTGGATTTTCCATCCCATGTTTCAAGCTGGCCTGAGGCTTCCAGTATTGCCTGTGGGCCGAGCGATGTACCTCCACCATATGAAACAGTTTTCTCATAGGGTACTGGCAACACACTAAACTCTGCATCTACCATAGGGATAGATTCAATTTCTGAAGCTAAAAAGTCTGGCATTTCAATAATAGTATTCTTTAACTCTTTCATCATGAGAGCCTCATTTTGAAATCGTTATAATCAAAAACTCGAATAACATCAAGCACATCCGTTTCTGAATTCCAGATAGCAATAGCTGGCAATCTTGCACCATTAAATGTCGAAGTCTTTACCATGGTGTAGTGAGCCATATCTTCCAACACCAATCGTTGACCGATCTCAAGAGGCTCATCAAAACTATAATCACCTACCACATCACCTGCCAGGCAGGTTAAACCACCCAGTCGATAAGTATAAGCTTTCTCATTGGCCAGGCCGCTACCCGTGATATCTGCTCGATAAGGCATTTCCAGTGTATCAGGCATATGACAGGTTGCTGAAGTATCAAGTATAGCTTGAGGTAACTCATTAAACGCTATATCAAGTACTTCTGCCGAAAGTATGCCGCTGCCTATTGCTATTGCTTCACCAGGTTCGAGGTAAGTCTGTAGATCATATTTTTTACTAAACACCTGAAGGCAGTCAATTAAAGCATCAATCTGGTAATCAGGCCCGGTAATATGATGCCCTCCACCAAAGTTCACCCACTGCATATCAGTTAATAGCGATGAGAATTGCTCTTCAAACGATTTAATAGTGCGCTCAAGTGGTAAAAAACCCTGCTCACACAAGGTATGAAAATGCAGGCCTGATATTAAGCGAAAAGCCTGCTGAAAATCGTCTTGTTGTAAATATTCATCAAGAACCGCTTTAGTGACACCTAGGCGCGAACCTGCCGCACAAGGATCATATAACGCAACCTCACCTTCAGAATGCTGTGGATTAACACGCAACCCAATAGACAGGTCATCTCTTTTAGCAAGCGCATCTTCGCACAGGTTGGCAAAACGCAATAACTGCGAACAGCTATTGAAAACGATATGGTGCGCAAAGGTAAGCAACTCAGTTAACTCATCTTCAGTGAAAGCCGCTGAGAAAACGTGTATTTCACCACCGTAAAACTCTTTAGCTAACAGCGCCTCATGCAATCCACTACAGCATGTGCCCGTTAAATATTTGTTTGTTAACGATGCTAATTGCCAACATGAAAAAGCCTTTAAGGCATGCAGAACTTTGGCACCACTTTTGCCTTGCACATCATTCAGAATTTTTAAATTTTGCTCTATCGCTACCTCATCAATTACAAAACAGGGTGATGGTAATCGTGACAGATCCAGTTTGCTGAAATCAGTAAATTGCATATTTATCCGTTAGCTTGATTATCGGCGCTATCTAAATCAAAGCTATCCAGCTCTATAACCTTCCATGGCAAGCCATATTGATTCATTGCTTCCATAAACGGGTCAGGGTCAAATTGTTCAATATTGAAAACACCATGCTCTAACCAGTGTTTATCAATCATCATTTTCGCACCAATCATAGCTGGAACACCGGTAGTGTATGAGATCGCCTGCGATTGCACCTCCTGGTAACATTCCTGATGATCACATATCTGATAGCAATACATAATTTTGGTTTCACCATTCTTTATGCCCTGCACCACAGCACCGATACAGGTTTTTCCTTTTGTGCGAGGCCCAAGTGTGGAAGGGTCAGGCAACAACCTGGCTAAGAATTGAATAGGTACGATCTCTTGCCCTTCATATTCGACAGGCTCAATACCTGTCATGCCAACATTCTCTAACACTTCCAGATGTTTTAAATAATTCTCGGAAAAGCTCATCCAGAATTGTGCGCGCTTAATCGTTGGAAAGTGTACTGTGAGTGATTCCAGCTCTTCATGATACATACGATAAATATTGTAGGTTCCCACACCGTCAGGACATGTAAAACTTGCCTTCTTGCTCATTGGCGGCGTAGTAACAAACTCACCGTCTTCCCAATGTCGGCATTCAGCGCTCACTTCTCGAATATTGATCTCAGGGTTAAAGTTGGTAGCAAATGGATAGCCATGATCACCACCGTTTACATCAATAATATCCAGAGTATGAATCTCATCAAAATAATGCTTGGCCAGATAAGCAGTAAACATATTGGTAGCACCCGGATCAAAACCACTTCCTAACAAGGCAGTTAAGCCTGCCTGTTTAAATTTCTCCTGATAAGCCCACTGCCATTTGTATTCAAATTTAGCCGTATCCAGAGGTTCATAGTTTGCTGTATCCATATAATGTACGCCCGCTTCGAGACAGGCATCCATGATGGTTAAATCCTGGTAAGGCAATGCAACATTGATAACCAGAAAAGGTTGCTCATGTTTTAACAAGGCAGCAAGCTCAGATACATTATCGGCATCCACCTGGGCTGTTCGAATATCACGCCCGGATTTTTCCTTTACACCTTCTGCAATCAACTTACATTTAGACTCTGTACGACTGGCCAGAATAATGTCAGAAAAAGTTTCTGGCAACTGGGCACATTTTTGCGCTACTACATTGCCTACACCACCAGCACCTATAATCATCACTTTATGAGTATTTGTAGTCATTAGTGTTCCTCTCTTTCATAATAAGTATAGCCATCAAGACTGTCCTTAAATGCCTTCATCATTTTCTTGCGTTTAGCTGCCGTGATCTTTCCAACTTTCACTGCCTGCTCTGCACGTTTACGGAATTCTTCTGTCATTACCTTTGTATCGTATTCAACGTAAGACAGCACATCAGCTATGCTATCACCATGAAACTCACGCACAAAATCAAATGATTCATCTTCATTGATATGTACGCTAACAACATGTGTATCTCCAAAGAGATTATGCAAATCTCCCAAAGTTTCCTGATAGGCGCCCACCAGAAAAACTGCAAGATAATATTCCTCTTCTTCCTTTAATGAATGAAGCCTGAGCGTCTGCTTTATACCTTCTTTTGTCGCAAAACGGTCAATCTTGCCATCACAATCACAGGTTATATCAGCAATAACAGCCTGTCTTACAGGTTCTTCTTGCAGGCGATGAATAGGCATTGCAGGAAATACCTGATCGATTGCCCAAACATCAGGTAATGATTGAAACAGACTGAAATTACCATAGTAAATATCTGCCAACAGTTCAGACAGGTTTTCCAGCTCAGGTGGAACATGTTCCGATTCAGAAAGCTGATAAGCTACCTTTTCAAGAATAGCCAAGGTTAAATTATCAGCAATTGCCCTGTCGTTAAGGCTTGCCTGCCCTCGACGAAATAATTCACGCACTTCATCACGATAAAACAGGGCATCGTTATAACATTCCTGAAAATTATCAACCCCCACATCTAGATTTACCGCCCACAAGTTATTCAGCAACTCATGACCACCTTCTGGCAACTGATCAGGTAAAGGTACCGGTCTGTGGTCACGCACATCCAATACGTTAAATAACAACATCGAAGAATAAGCAACCGTTGCCCTTCCCGACTCTGACACAATCACTGGGTGGGGTATATCCAGTGGGTCAAGGCTTTCACAAATAGTTTCCACGATATTGACGCAATATTCATCCAGCTGATAATTCATGCTATGCGTACTGTTTGTACGGGCACCTTCGTAGTCAACGGCAAGGCCACCACCCAGGTCAAGATACCCCATTGGTGCACCCTCATTAATCAGGCCACTATAAAAACGACAAGCCTCCAGAACTCCACTACGAATATTACGGATATTAGGTATCTGGGAACCCAGATGACAATGCAACAACTGCAAGCAATGTAACATGTTAGCCTGCTTCAGCTGCTCAACAACGTTAATAAGTGACGATGTAGACAAACCAAATATCGAACGATCACCGCTATCTGCATTCCAGTGACCATCAACTTTAACCGTTGGCCTAATTCGAACACCCAACAAAGGCTCAATACCTAATGCCTGACTGGTTTCCAGAATGACGGGTAATTCTGTTGGTGTTTCCAACACAAAGAAGCAAGGTATTCCCATTTCTTTGGCATAAAGACCAAGTTCAATAAATTCAGAGTCTTTATAACCATTACAAATAATCAAACTCTGATCATCTTTAAGTTTCGACAAGGCAATAATAAGCTCTGCCTTACTACCCGCTTCAAAACCATGATGATAGTGACCACCAAAGTCTGCAATCTCTTCAATTACATGACATTGCTGGTTAACCTTTATCGGGAATACACCCCGATAGGTATTTTGATAATTATAAGACTGTATGGCTCGCTGAAAAGCTTCGTTAAGGGATTTAATACGGGCATCAAGAAGGTTTTCAATACGCAAGACTGAGGGCATTTCTAACCCACGATCTTTCATACCCTGAATAATATCCATCAAGGCCACTTTACTGGTGTTATCACCAAAGGGCACTTGCACGATAACCTCACCTTGCGATGATATATCAAAATATCCAGTACCCCAGTCACGAATGCCGTAAAGCTCGGCACTTTTATCAGTAGTCCATGTATCAGTTGAACATGGGGATTGATTCTGAGCAGCCGCTGAAAGCGGTACATATGGAGGGGTTACTCCCATCAGACAGTCCTCACTGTATTGAGCCTGCTTATTACTTGTACTCAAGAATAAGCAAAGGGCATCGCTGTATATTGCTAGCGCGCCTTCTCATCAATATAGAAAACGCCCGGGCTAGAAGCGCATAAGTCCTCTAAACGGAGTTATAAAATTTTGTGCGAATTTTATGCCTAATTCGGCAAAAAGCAAGCGATTTATACGCTTGCAGGAAGAATTATTAAAGAAGAATAATAGCAATTTTTAAGCTGATTCACCGATATTCCCACCTGGTACCTCAACAAAAATTACTGGTTGAACAGGGTTTTGTGATGTCTTTCACCCCTATTTGTATTACCTACTTTCTACCCGGCAAGTTGATCAAGATCATCGTTATCCTCAATATCTATATCAACATCGTCATCA
>CBDUPD010000162.1:0-6024 GCA_965368985.1 uncultured Spongiibacteraceae bacterium
AATCGGATACCGGGTTTTACCATTTCAATGGATTCGTAAAGGCACTGCTGGGTAATCTGAACAAGTTTTTCATTGTGTGGCTGTATGGTTCCAACATGGAACATGGCGCTGGTGTCGCCGTGGTATTCGTCTTTGATAGTGGTGATGTCTATATTGATAATATCACCATCTTTCAGAATTTTGTCATCAGATGGTATGCCGTGACAGATAACTTCATTAATCGAGGTGCAGATGGATTTTGGAAAACCATGGTAGTTTAAAGGCGCAGGAATACATTTTTGGGTATTAACCATGTAATCATGGCAGATACGATCAAGTTCACCTGTGCTAACGCCCGGCTTTACATAGGGTTCAATCATAGTGAGCACTTCGGCAGCCAGTCGGCCTGCAATGCGCATTTTTGCGATTTCTTCTGGTGTTTTTATGTTAACTGCCATTTTTTGTACTGTTTTTTGCTTCGAAAATAGGGGCGTATTGTAAACCATTGTTTCAGAGCTTGCTTCGGAAATTCTATTCTGATGAAACAAAGGGCTAAAACCGTTGATTTCCCTTTATATTGACTGCTGTTTTGTGGTATAAAGCGCACCGGTATTTCAATGAGGTTTCAATGAGACTTCTAATGAGGTACTGAAAATGAACTTAACTTAAATCCGCACACGTATCGACACATGATTTTGGGTGCTCTAAAGCTTCGGCTGATGGGTTGAATCATGGGGTATGTGGAAGGCTTAACCCTAACTAAAGGAAACTAAAAATGGCTAGTGTATCTATGCGTGATATGCTCCAGGCGGGCGTGCATTTTGGGCACCAAACCCGTTACTGGAACCCAAAGATGAAAAAATATCTTTTCGGGGCTCGTAATAAAATTCATATTATCAATCTTGAGCATACTGTTCCTACATTTAATGAGGCTTTAGGCTTTGTTAAATCACAGGCGGCTTCAGGTAATAAAATTCTTTTTGTTGGAACTAAACGTTCTGCTGCCAAAATCATTAAAGAAGAGGCAGTCCGTGCCGGCATGCCTTATGTAAGCCATCGCTGGTTGGGTGGTATGTTGACCAATTACAAAACAATTCGTCAATCAATCAAACGTTTTCGTGATCTTGAAACTCAAAGCCAGGACGGTACTTTCGATGTTCTTACTAAAAAAGAAGCATTAATGCGTACGCGTGATATGGAAAAGCTTGAGCGTTCAATCGGTGGTATCAAGGATATGGGCGGTTTGCCTGATGCCTTGTTTGTAATTGACGTTGACCATGAGCGTATTGCTATCACAGAAGCGAATAAGCTGGGTATTCCTGTTATTGGTGTTGTTGACTCAAATAGCAATCCAGATGGTGTTGATTATATTATCCCTGGGAATGACGATGCGATTCGTGCTGTTAAGTTGTTTGTTTCTGCAATAGCTGATGCCTGTGTTGAAGGTAAAGCGGAAGCAAAAAATGTTGTAGCAGCTGATGAATTTGTAGAAGAAGCTCCAGCAGCAGCATTAGAAGCAGCAGCTGAAGAAGCTCCAGCAGCAGACGCAGACGCAGATGAAGCACCTGCTGAGTAATTCTCGGTAGTCGTGTTTTTAGAGGGGGCTTAGAGCCCCCTTTTTATAGAAAATTTGAACAGAATATAGAGGGTAGGGTAATGGCAGCAATTTCTGCAGCAATGGTAAAAGAACTACGTGATCGTACAAGTCTGGGTATGATGGAGTGTAAAAAAGCACTTCAGGCAGCAGATGGTGATATTGAGTTGGCGATTGAAGAATTACGTAAATCCAGTGGTATGAAGGCGGCTAAAAAAGCAGGTCGTATTGCTGCTGAGGGTATCGTTATTGTTCGAGTGGCTGATGATAATAGCTATGCATTGGTAAGTGAGATTAACAGCGAAACAGATTTTGCTGCTCGTGAGCCTAATTTCCTGGCGTTTGCCGAGAAAGCTACAGACAAGGCCTTTGCTGACCGTAATACTGATGTTGCTTCTGTGATGGAAGGTGATCTTGAAAGTGATCGTGAAGCATTGGTCCAAAAGATTGGTGAAAATATCGGTGCTCGTCGCTTTGCAAGCCTTGAAGGTTCAACAGTCGGTGCCTATGTTCATGCAGGTAGCCGTATTGCTGTATTGGTAAGCTTGAATGGCGGTGATGAAGAGTTGGCAAAAGATGTTGCTATGCATATTGCAGCTGTGAACCCACAATTTGTTTCACCTGATAATGTTTCACAAGAAGTAATTGATAAAGAGTCTGACATTATCAAGGCTCAGCCTGATATGGCCGGTAAGCCAGAGAATATCATTGAAAAAATGATTGGTGGTCGTATTAAGAAGTTCTTGTCTGAAATCAGCTTGACAGAGCAGGCTTTTGTTAAAAATCCTGAAGTGACTGTTGGTCAACTGGTTAAAGATGCTGGTGCAGAAGTTATCGACTTTGTTCGTTATGAAGTGGGTGATGGCATTGAGAAGAATGAGAAAGACTTTGCTACTGAGGTTGCCGAGCAACTGGCAAATAGCTAAGTTTTTTATAAGGGCCTGTAAGGGCCCTTTTCATATCTATAATAATGCTTTTTTGAAAAGATATTCTTGTGAAAAAAGTATTATTATAAAAATGAAAAAAGAAGCATTTCATTGCTAAAGTATTTACTATTAGTTATCAGTGAAATGCAGGGTTAAGTAGATGCCTGTCTGAAATCACTTGTTTTGATAATGCCCGGAGAAAAGCATGCCTGGAGATAAGAAATATAAACGTATATTGCTCAAGCTGAGTGGTGAGGCGTTAATGGGTGATCTGGGTTTTGGTATTGACCCCAAAGTACTTGATCAAATGGCATTGGAAATTGGCCAGCTTATTGGCATTGGTGTTCAGGTTGGTCTGGTTATAGGTGGTGGCAATCTGTTTCGTGGTGCCGCACTGAATGAGGCAGGTCTTGATCGTGTTACTGGTGACCATATGGGTATGTTGGCAACAGTGATGAATGCGCTTGCCATGCGTGATGCTCTTCAGCGTGCTGCTATACCAACTCAGGTCATGTCGGCTATTCCAATGAGTGGTGTTGTTGATCATTATGATCGACGAAAAGCATTGCGTTCACTGGCTGAGGGTGATGTTGTTATTTTTGCGGCAGGTACAGGTAACCCTTTTTTTACTACTGATTCAGCAGCCTGTTTGCGTGGCATAGAAGTTGATGCTGATTTGGTATTGAAAGCGACCAAGGTCGATGGTGTTTATGATAAAGACCCGGTAAAAAATCCTGAAGCTAAAAAGTTTGATACATTAAGTTATGATCAGGTTCTGGATTTAAAGCTGGCTGTTATGGATTTAACGGCTATTTGTCTGTGTCGTGATCATGGTATGCCGGTACGTGTATTTGAAATGGAAAAGAAAGGTGCGTTGTTGGATATTGTGATGGGCGGTGATGAAGGCACTTTGATTTTATAAGCCTGATGTTATAAGCATTGATTCTATAAGATTGTTATTAATTTTATTGTGGAGAAATTCTCGTGATTAACGAAATTAAAAAAGAAGCCGAAGAACGCATGGGTAAATCAATGATTGCCCTTAATTCTGCTTTTAACAAGATTCGTACTGGTCGTGCCCACCCTAGTATATTGGATAGTATAACTGTTGATTATTTTGGTGTGCCAACTGCGCTGAATCAGGTAGCTAATGTTGGTACAGGAGATGCCCGTACGTTGACGATTAGCCCGTGGGAGCCAAAAATGGTTCCTGAAATTGAAAAAGCGATCATGAAGTCAGACTTGGGTTTAAACCCGTCAACTTCGGGTAATCTTATACGCGTGCCTATGCCGGCGCTAACAGAAGAGTCGCGCAAGGGTTATATAAAGCAAGCCAAGGCCGAGGCAGAGAATGCACGTGTCTCGGTACGTAGTGTACGTCGTGATGCTAATTCTCAACTAAAAGATTTATTGAAAGATAAAGACATCAGTGAAGATGAAGAAAGAAAAGCACAGGAGGCTATTCAAAAGCTTACTGATAAGTTTATAGCTGAAGTTGAGAAACAACTGCAGGCTAAAGAAGCAGATTTGATGGAAATATAATCTGCTTTTACTTCGTACTCTCTGATGAAGAAGACTTCTGATAATACCAAGCTGCCGCAGCATATTGCGATAGTTATGGATGGTAATGGACGTTGGGCAAAAAAACGTTTATTACCTGCGGCGGCCGGCCATAAAGCTGGCGTTGAAACTGTACGAACTGTTCTTGAGGCCTGTAAGGAAATAGGCATAAATAACCTTACCTTATTTGCTTTTAGTAGCGAGAACTGGTGCAGGCCTGCACTGGAAGTTAAAGCTTTAATGCAACTTTTCTCAACGTATCTGGATAATGAAATTGAAGAACTCGCGAGAAAAGAAGTTCGTGTTCGTTTTATTGGGCGTCGTGATAAGTTTTCATCTGAGCTGCTCGAAAAAATTGATCATGCTGAACAAAAGACCAAAAACTGTTCACAGTTTAATCTGACCTTGGCGGTTGATTATGGTGGTCAATGGGATATTACTGAGGCCGCTAAACGGTTGGCTGAAGGTATTGAGAGGGGAGAGTTGACATCGTCCGAGATAACGCCGGATTTACTTGGTGAAAAGCTCTGTTTGGCAGAGTTACCCGAGCCGGATCTAATGATTCGAACAAGTGGTGAGTACCGAATCAGTAACTTTTTATTGTGGCAGTTAGCTTATGCAGAATTCTATTTTACCGATGTGTTGTGGCCGGACTTCGATAAAAAAGAGCTTGAGAGTGCGATAAACAGTTTTTCCAGTCGGGATCGTCGATTTGGTGGTCGAAATGATATGGATGATAAATAATGCTTAAGCAGCGGATTATTACAGCATTAATATTAATGGCAGCGTTGTTGTCTGCGCTCTTCTATATGCCGCATATGTGGTTTTCCTATACAATTATTTTTGTGTTTCTACTCGCTGGATGGGAATGGGCAAATCTTTCTTCTATTGAGAACATGCTGCTTCGCATTGTTTATGCTACCTGTATTGCAGTTTTGATATACATTGGGGTGCTTTATACAGGTATTGATAAGACCGGCTCATCATTAACAAGATTACGTGATGTGTTAGGTATTGGGTGTACATGGTGGGCTATTGCTGTGCTATGGGTAATGACTTACCCGGGTAGTTCCGTGTTTTGGAAAAGTATTCCTGTGAGAATGATAATGGGTGTGCTGGTACTTGTGCCTTCTGCGCTCTCATTAATCTTTGTTAGCGGGGTCGAATCTGGCCAGTGGGTGTTTATCTATATTGTAGGTGTTGTGGCATCAGCTGATGTGGGTGCCTATTTTATTGGTATCAGGTTCGGCAAACGTAAATTGGCGCCTAGTGTTAGCCCCGGAAAATCATGGGCAGGATTTTGGGGCGGTATGGCAAGCAGTCTTCTCTTTGCCTTTATTGTTAGTACTCAATATCAAGTGGCTAACCTATCGGTTCAGCAACTGCTTATAGTAACTGTTGTTTGTGCCATGTCTTCTGTGTTGGGCGACTTGCTTGAAAGTATGGTAAAGCGTCACAGGGGTATTAAAGACAGTAGTCAATTATTACCAGGGCATGGTGGTGTGATGGATCGCATTGATGGTTTTACTGCTGCATTGCCTGTATTTGCTTTACTTATGATACTTCTACAAGGCCAGTAAGATGCAGAATATAACTGTATTAGGTGCTACAGGCTCAATAGGTGTAAGTACACTGAATGTTATTTCCCGGCATTCAGATCGTTTTCAGATCTTTGCCCTAACAGCAAATACTCAGGTTGATTTACTTTATTCTCAATGCCAACAATTTACACCACAATATGCTGTTTTAAAAAATGAACAAGATGCTGAAGCCTTACAGCAAAGGTTAATCGCTGAAGGTATCACAACAGAGGTGCTTGCCGGTAAGCAAGCATTGGCATTCGTTGCGGCTCATGAAAAAGTTGATGCTGTGATGGCAGCAATTGTAGGAGCGGCAGGTTTGCAACCTACGCTGGCAGCGGTGAATGCCGGTAAAAAGATATTATTAGCCAACAAAGAGAGTTTG